>JBILLY010000832.1:0-2933 GCA_044375835.1 Opitutaceae bacterium | reverse complement strand
AGCGGCCAGCCGTCGACGCTCGAGGGAATTCCCAACCGCGGGTTGGTGGATGGCCTCGTCGCCTGCCACCGCTGCTTCGGGTTTCCCCAGACCGCGTCCAGGGAACTTTTTCAACTCGTGCTGGCCCTACCGGGAGGAATCGCCTAAGTTTCTCGTCTCCACCCCGTTATTTCCAGCGATGATCGTGTTGGTTTCCAGCTCCGCTCCCGAAAGAGCCGCTCTCGCCGCCCTCTGCCAGGCCCGCCGCTGGCTGAGTTTCCCATGCGCGTCCGTCCAGGATCTCACCCGCTTTCTTCGGCGCAACGCACCGCGCGTCGCCTTGGTGCGCCAGCGCCTCGCCGACGGCAGCGCGGCCGACGCCATGGCGGCCCTGCGCGCCACTCCGCACGGCCGCGAGACCCGCTGCATCGTGCTCCTCTCCGCCGATACCTCGTCGGCCAACGAAGCCCGGCTCATCGAACTAGGCACCGACTGCACGTTTCGCGACCCGATCCGCCCCGAAGTGCTCCTCGCGTTCCTTGACCGCTGGGCGACCCGCGCTCCCGCGCGCAGCGGCGGCGCCGCCGCACCCGCGCCCGGCAAGTTGATTCTAGCCGGCGCGACCCTCGACCCGCTGCGCCGCACCCTCAAGCGCGGGACCTCCGTCGTCACCATCACGCCGCGCGAGACCGAGCTGGCCGAAATGCTGGCCCGATCCGCGGGCGAAGTGGTGACCTACGAGATGCTCTACGCCGACATCCTCGGCCGCCCGTTCGACGGCAACACCACCAACCTCCGCGTCCTGCTCGGCAAACTCACCGCCTCCCTGCGCCGGCTCGATCTCGATCTGACGGCATCAGTCGAAGTCATCGCCAAAGTCGGCTACCGCGTCCGGCGCCGCCAGCCGGCGCGCCCCAAAACGATCCCCGCCGGCCGCTTGATCCGCGCCGCCTGAGCGGGACTGATGCCGTTGGAGGCGGAGCAGCGGGGCAAGAGGGCGCGCAGATCTCCGGCGAGGTAGACCGACGCATACCCGGAGGATCTGCGGAGCGGCTGACACAGACTGCAAGGTGCCGCCAGATCCCCTCGATCCGACCCGATCAACTGCCTGAGTTGGCTGAGTCGCCGGCATCCGCGTTGGCCGTTCCCCCCCGGTCGTGCCGCCCCACCCGGAAGGGCCTGCCGGGCCTCGCCACGACGGTGATCCTGCCACCCGCGTAGTCTTCCCGCGGGCCCGCCCGTGCCTTCCGGCTAACGGATAAGTAACAACCCCGAGGTTGGCACCCCCACACCTCTCCTGAGTAAGAACGCTCATGCCCGAAAGCACCTATCCCCGAATCCAGCGGGTGCTCATTCTTCACGGCGACTGCATCTGCGCGGAAGGCCTGCAGCAGTTCGCCCGTCGCGGTTTCCCGACCGCCAAGATCAACCGCACCGCCACCGTCGGCGCCACGGAAACCGAACTCGACCGCAGCCGGATCGATCTCCTGATCACCGGCTCCGGCAGCGCCGCCGAGGGCGACGTGCTCGAGTTCCTGTGGCGCAACAGCCTCGCCAGTGCCCGCTACCGCCACGTCCTGGTCGTCACCACCCACCGCGAGCACCACTTCCTCTCCATGCTGCGCATGCTGGCGATCCGGAGCGTTTTCGACGCATCGACCGAAGATTCCGACCACCTCGTCACCGCACTCCGCGCCACCGCTTCCGGCGGCCGCTACTGGAGCCCGTCCATCGACGAGAGTTCGGCCGACGACGGCGTCCACTCCAACATCCTCACCCGCATCCTGACCACCAACGAGCGCGTCGTGCTTTCCGTCATCGGCGACGGCCGCGACGACGACACCGCCGCGCTCGAACTCGGCGTCAGCGCCGCCACCATCGCCACCGTGCGGCGCGACCTCCACCGCAAGCTCCGCATCCAGCACCGCGGCGACCTCATCAAGTTCGCGGCCCAATACGGTTTCATCCGCTTCACCGCGCACGGCGTCGAGCGCCCCGGCTTCAGTTTCCTGTCCGCGGCCAACAACGCGCGCCGCTACAAACAGCATCGCCCCCCTGCCCGCTCGCAGGTCGCGCTGAGCTGACCCGCCCGCCTGCACCGCGCCCGCGCGGCGTCGCGATGCCTGCGCCTGGCTCAGTCTCGTCCGGCGCGCCCACCGCCCGCGCCGGACGATCGGCCCCGGACCGAAGGCGGCCTCGCGGCGCACATGCGAAACACGATCCGGTTCCGCGGCCGCGCGCCCGCGATCCGTTCTGCACCCGTCGTCGGCGGTCCACCGCGCCTCGTCGCGCCGGCTGTATCCGCCGCGGATCCGGTTTCCCGGGCTTGCGTCCGCCCTCGCCCCGCCGCAACCCGGAAACGCCCACGCTCACCGATGCATCTCTCCGGCCTCTTCATCTATCCCGTCAAATCGCTCCGCGGACTCCGACTCGACACCGCCACCATCGATCCGCTCGGCCTCGCCGGCGACCGTCGTTTCCTCGTGGTCGACGCCGCCGGCAAATTCCTCTCGCAACGCACCCACCCGCGCATGGCCCGCATCGCCACCGCGCTGTCGGCCGACACCCTCACGCTTGCCGCCGAAGGCCACGGTTCCCTCGCGGTCGCGCGCGCCGCCGACGCGGCGGCCCCGCTCGTTTCCGTCAGCGTCTGGAGCAGCCACGGACTCCGGGCGGAAGACTGCGGACCCGCGGCGGCCGCGTGGCTCTCCGCGTTTCTCGCCACGCCCTGCCGACTCGTCCGGGCCGGCCCCGCCTTCGACCGTCCCGTCAACAAGCCCGGCAACGCCCGCCCCGGGGACCGGGTGGGTTTCGCCGACGCCTACCCGCTGCTCGGGCTCGGCGCAGCGTCCGTCACCGACCTCAACGACCGCCTCGCCGCCGCCGGAGAGGACCCTGTGCCCCTCGACCGCTTTCGCCCCAATCTCGTCTTTACCGGCTCCGCCCCGTTCGCC
>JBILLY010000831.1:0-2934 GCA_044375835.1 Opitutaceae bacterium | reverse complement strand
CCGCCCTGCCCGCACCTCCGCCGGACTCCTGCTCGCCGGCGGCGGCGGCGATGTCGACGACGCCATGCGCTGGTTCATCCGCCAGGCCGGCGGCGGCGACATCGTCGTCCTCCGCGCCTCCGGCGCCGACGGCTACCACGACTACCTCTTCACCAAGCTCGGCGGCGTCGACTCCGTCGAGACGATCCTTTTTCACGACCGCCGCGCCTCCACCGACGCCCGCGTGCTCGCATTGCTCCGTGCCGCCGACGGCATCTTCCTCGCCGGCGGCGACCAGGGGAAATACGTGACGTTCTGGAAAGACACGCCCGTCGCCGCCGCGCTCGACGCCCACGTCCGCGCCGGCAAGCCCCTCGGCGGCACCAGCGCCGGCCTAGCGGTCCTCGGCCAGTTTTCCTTCTCCGCCCTCGGCGAGGGCTCGCTCACCTCCGAGATCGCGCTGCGCGACCCCTTCGACCGCCGCATCACGGTCGAGCGCGACTTCCTTCATCTCGACGCCCTGCGCGGCGTCATCACCGACTCGCACTTCATGGCCCGCGGCCGCATGGGCCGCTCGTTCGTGTTCCTCGCCCGCCTCTTGGCCGACCGTCCGCCCGGCGACCGCCTCCTCGGCCTCGGCATCGACGAGAAAACCGCCCTCGCCGTCGAGGCCGACGGCTCCGCCCGCGTTTTCACGTCATCGCCCACCGGCCGTGCCTGGCTGATGTTGCCGTCCCGGCCGGCCGAAAAACTCGCGCCCGCCGCCCCGCTCACGTTGCGCGACGTTCGCGTCATCGCCCTCGGCCCCGAAAGCCGGCTCGACCTCCCGAAACTAGCCGTCGAAAAGCCCGTGCAGTCCGCCGTCCTCTCCGTCGTCGACGGCAAACTCTCGCCGTTGCCGTGAGCCTCCCGCCTGCCATCGCGCGCCTCCCCGAGCGCACCGAAGAGTTGGCCGCCTTGCTCATCCGGTGGGCCGAGATCAATTCCGGCTCCGGCCACCGCGCCGGCCTCGACCGCATGCGCACCGCGCTGCACGAGGCCTTCGCCCGCCTGCCCGGCGCAACCCTCGAGGAGTTGCCCTGCGCCGGCACCGCCGCCGCGCTGCGCGTCAGCGTGCGCCCCGCCGCGCCGGTGCGCATTCTGCTCAACGGCCACTTCGACACCGTCTACGAGGCCGACGATCCGTTCCAACGTTGCCGCTGGCTCGACGCCACGCGCCTCAACGGCCCCGGCGTCGCCGACATGAAGGGCGGCCTCGTCACGCTGCTCGCCGCGCTCGAAGCCTTCGAACAAACGCCGCACGCCGCCGAGCTCGGCTGGGATGTCCTGCTCACGCCTGACGAGGAAACCGGCTCGCACGGCAGCGCCCCGCTCTTCCCCGCCGCCGCCGCCCGCGTGCAATTCGCCCTCGTGCTCGAGCCCGCGCGCCCCAACGGCGACCTCGTTCAATCGCGCAAAGGAACCGGCAATCTCACCGTCACCTGCCGCGGCCGCGCCGCGCATGCCGCCAAAGTCCCCAACGACGGCCGCAACGCCATTCTCGCCCTCGCCGAGTTTCTCCTCGCCGCCGACCGCCTCCCTGCCGAGTTGCCCGGCGTCCTCGTCAACGTCGGCAATATCCGCGGCGGCGGCCCCGCCACCAACGTCGTGCCCGACCTCGCCGTCGCTGAGCTCGACGTGCGCATCACCCGCGTCGC
Organism: Opitutaceae bacterium; assembly: GCA_044375835.1. Lineage (GTDB taxonomy): Bacteria > Verrucomicrobiota > Verrucomicrobiia > Opitutales > Opitutaceae > ER46. The sequence goes on along the minus strand of JBILLY010000831.1, from coordinate 1,258 downwards.
CGACCGCGCGGCGCTGTTCGCGCGTCTCCGCTCGCTCGCCGCCGCCATCAATGCCCGCGACGGCCTTTCCCTCGAGTTCACCGGCGGCTTCAATCGCCCGCCGAAGGAATGCCTGCCGCTCGAGGCGGCCCTGTTCCCGCACTGGCAGCGCGCCGCGAGCGATCTCGGTCTCCCCGCTCCGGGCTGGGTCCACGCCGGCGGCGGCTCCGACGGCAATCTCCTCTCCGCCGCCGGCCTGCCCAACCTCGACGGCGTCGGCCCGGTCGGCGACCACCTGCACAGCGACCGCGAGTTCGTCGTCGTGCCGACGCTCGCGACGCGCGCGCAGACGATCGCGCTGTTTTTGCACCGCGTCGCCGCCGGCGAGATTGCGCTTACGCCCTGACCGAACTTCCACCCGGCCCCCGCCTACCCGGGCCCGCCGGCCGCCAGCTCGGCGCGATACCCCAGCGGCGTGAGTCCGGTCGCCGCCTTGAACTGCCGCGCAAACGCGCTGTGGTCGTAGTAGCCGCAGGCCGCCGCGATGTCCGCCACCCGCTCGTCCGTCTCGCGCAGCCGGCGCGTCGCTTCCTGCAGCCGCGTCTGCGTGATCAGCTGCCCCGGCGTCAGGAGGTAAATGCGTTTCACCAACCGGCTGAAACGCTCGACCGACATCCCCGCCAGCCGCGCCAGCGTCGCCGTCGTCAGCGGCTCGTCGTAGTGGGCCTCCAGATACCCGATCGCGTCGGCCAGCTCCGGCGGGATCACCCGCGCCGCGTCCGGCGCCGCGAGATCGCGCGACAACCCGACGAGTCCCGCCACCTTGCCCGCCGCGTCGCGCAGCGGTAGCTTGCTCGTCAGGCACCACCCCGGCCGGCCGTCGCGGTAAAGGTGCAGTTCCAGCTTCTCCACCATCGGCCGGCCGCTCGCGATCACCCGCCGGTCCTGCTCGGCGTAGGTGCGCGCCAGGTCCGCCGGAAACAGCTCCGCCACCGTCCGCCCGATCACCTCGTCCTTGGTTTTCCGCCCGCAACGCGCGACGAGCGTGCGGTTCACCACCGCGTAGCGCCCCGCCCCGTCTTTCACGAAAAACACCGTGTCCGGCGCCAGGTCGAACAACGCCTCCGCCGTCCGCGCATCGAGGAGCGCGGTCAGGCGACGGAGGTCGGCGGTGGTCACGGCGCGCACCTTGGAAAAAACCCGCGCCAAACGCACCGCTTTAGTGCAAGACCGCCGTGCTATGCTGCTCCCCGTGCCGCGCCCCACCCGCCCCGCGTCC
>JBILLY010000829.1:0-2935 GCA_044375835.1 Opitutaceae bacterium | reverse complement strand
CCAGCCCCGTGCCCTGCCCCGGCCCCTTCGTGGTGAAGAACGGCTCGAAGACCCGCGACCGCACGTCCTCGGGAATCCCGCAGCCGTTGTCCGTCACGGACAGCCGTTGGCACGGCAGCGGAAACGGTGTCGCCGACGCGCCGTCGCGCCGCTCCAGCGACGAGCCGAGCCCCGTCGTCACCTCCACCCGCGGCCGCCAGCCGGCGGGTCCGCCGCGCTGCATCCGCTCCAGCACGGTGTCGCGCGCGTTCAGCACGAGATTCATCACGATCTGCACCACCGCCGCGCGTTCCACGAGGAGGGCCGCAAGGCCCGGCGCCAGGTCCACCCGCAGTTCGATGCGCCGGTCCAGGGACGGCCGCAGGATTTCCAGCGAATGCTCGATGAGCGTGTTCAGCGCCTGCAGTTCCTTCACTTCCGCCGTGCGCCGGCCGACCGCGAGGATGCGCTGGTTCAACTTCGCCGCCTGCTCAATCGCATCCTGCACCGGCCGCAGGTAGGCGAGCAGCTTGGCTTCCGTCGCGTAGTGAAACGCGATCAGGTCCGTCTGCACCAGCATCGGCGTGAGCAGATTGTTGAACTCGTGCGCCACTCCCCCGGCGAGTTGCCCCACCGACTCCATCTTCTGCGCCTGCCGCAGCTGCCGCTCCAGGGCGTCGCGCTCCGTCACGTCCTGCACGCTGGACGCCACGCCGATCACCGCACCGGTCGCGTCGACCAGCGGCGTGTTATACCATTCGCAGCGGATCGTGCGGCCGGACTTCGTCCGGTTCTCGTTCGTGCTGCGCGTCCCCCCGCGGTGGGTGAGCAGCAGGGTCCAGAGCTTCTCGATCTGCGCCCGGCTTTCCTCCGCGACCAGAAAGCCCACCGGCATCCGGCCGATCGCCTCGGCCGCCGTGAAGCCGAAAATCCGCTCCGCCGACGGATTCCACGCCGTGATCTGGCAGGCCAGGTCCCACTCGATCACCGCCAGCGGCGTGTGCCGCACGTGGAGCGCCAGCTTTTCTTCGGATTTGCGCAACGCCTGCTCCGCCTCGACGCGCTCGGTGATGTCGAAGTTCACGCCCAGAATGCCGACGACGTTGCCGTCGAGCCGCACCGGCGTGACCACGCTGGAAAAATGATGCGTCCGCCCCCGCACCTCGTAGGCGACCTCGTGCCGCACCACCTCGCCCGCGAAGGCGCGCCGGTTGATCGCCGTCCACTCGGCGCGCGTCGTCTGCGCGATTTTCAGATCGTCGAGGCTCCGGCCGATCGAGTCGCCCCAGTGCTCGCGCGACTCGGCGTTCAGCAGGGTGTAGCGCAGCGCGCCGTCCATCATCCAGAAATCGCAGGGCAGATTCTCGATCGCGGCCCGCAGGCGCGCCTCGCTCTCGCGCAGCTTCTGCTCCACTTCCCGCCGCGCCGCCAGCTCCGCCCGCAACGCCCCGGCCAGCGTCGCGGCGAAGCCGAGGATCAGCAGCGGGATGGCGAGGAACCACAGCATGCGCTGGCGCCCGTGCCTGATCGCGCGCACCCACTGTTCCGCCGGGTAGTCCACGCCCAGCGCCGCCTCCACCCGCCCCTGCGCGTCGCGCAGCGGCACCTGCGCGCTCACCCAAATGCCCCAGTCGTCGCGCACCGGGCGGGCGCTGAACGTGCCCCTGCCCTCCAGCGCCCGCAGCATCGGCTCGTCCGCCTGCTCGTAGCGTTTGCCGATGGGCAGGCGCTCTTCGCGCGCGCCTTCGTAGCGACCGTCGCGGTTGTAGTCCGTCTCGCTGTCGACCATCAGGCGCACGCCGCCTTCGGCGCGCCGGTAGGTGTAGATGTCGGCCACGGTCGGATTCACCCGCAGCCAACGCTTCTGCGCCTCGATCATCGCGAGATACTTCGGGTCGTCCGGCGCGGTGTTCACCGTCATCTCGGCGTGCCCCATGCGCTCCAGCTCCTGCGCGTAGGTCGGCGCCACCCCCTGCAGGAAGCTGCGGATGCGCGCATGCTCCGCGTCTCCGCCCGCTGCCACGAGCAGCCAGCCCGCCGCCAGCACGCCCGCCGCCACCGGCCACGTCCAGCGCGGCAGGGCGCCCGGATGCGGGCGCCGCCGGAGCCAGCCGTGCAGGCCCGCGAGCACCACCGCCACCGCGGTCGTGAACAGCAGGTAATCCCAGTTGGCGGCAAACCAGTCTCCCATGCCGCGAGCGCAACAGCGCCCGGCGCCCGACGCAAGCGGACCTTGGTCGGCGGCCTCCGCCGACGCCGCTTCCCCCGGCGCCGACGGTCCCGCGGCCGGCAGTTTCACCGACTTTTCGCATCGCCAGCTCCCGCCCCGGCACCGAGCGTCCCCGGCCCGCAACCGTGAAACTGCTCCTGCTCTGGGATATCGACGGCACCTTGATCACGTCCGGCGGCGCCGGTCCGCGCGCCCTCCGGACCTCGCTGCGCCGCGGCTTCGGCATCGACGGCGAGTTCTCCGACATCGAGTTCGGCGGCCGCACCGACCCGTGGATCCTGCGCGCGATCCTGCGCAAATACGGCGTCGCCGACACACCGGAAAACGTGGACCGGCTCTTCGACGGCTATGCCGCCGAGCTGCCCGCCGAACTCGCCAATCCCGGCGCCGTCGTGCTGCCCGGCGTCCACGCGATCCTCGATGCCGCCCACGCGCACGGGGCGATCGCCCAAGGCCTGCTGACCGGCAACCGACGCCGCGGCGCCCGCGTCAAACTCGAGCATCACGGGCTCTGGCACCGCTTCCCGTTCGGCGCTTTCGCCGACGACGGCGAGGTCCGCAACGACCTCGGCCCCCACGCCGTCCGCCGCGCCGAGGCCGCGCACGGCGTGCGCTTCGTCCCGGACCGCGTCTGGATCATCGGCGACACCCCCCACGACATCGCCTGCGGCCAGGCCATCGGCGCCCGCACCCTGGCCGTCGGCACGGGCGGCCACGATCTCGACA
>JBILLY010000828.1:0-2936 GCA_044375835.1 Opitutaceae bacterium | reverse complement strand
GCATCGTGGAACTCATGCCCCTCGACATCATCGTCGGCCCCGGCACGCAGCGCCGCCTCGTCACCTCCGGCTACGGCGGCGTCTTCCCGCCCGGCCTCACTCTCGGCTACATCGTCAAAACCGAACTCGGCTCCGACGGCCTCTTCCGCGCCGGCGAGGTGAAACTCGACGAACGCCTCGGCTCCCTCAGCGAGGTCACCGTCATGGTCCCCATCACCCCGCCCTGACCGCCGCCCCTCGCCGATCGCCCATAGCCCTTCGCCCCTCGCCCGATCCCAATGCGCCGCACGCTCCTCCTCTTCGCCTCGCTGCTCCTGCTCTGGGGCGTCGTCGCGGAGTTGAACCACGCCCTCGGCGCGGTGCGCGTGTATCTCTTCGCCGGCGCGCTCTTCGTCGCCTGGGCCGCCCTCACCCAGCCGCTCGAGATCGGCCTCACCGCTTCGCTCCTCGGCGCTCTCGTCTGCGACGCCAACGCCCCCGTCGCCTTCGGCACGCACCTCGTCCTGTTCGCCGCCGCCCATCTCCTCATCCACCACATCCGCGAACGCGTCCCGCGCGACGACCGCATCGCCTGCATCCTCATCGTGCTCTTCGCCAACCTCGGCCTCTTTTTGCTCTTCTCGTTCACCCAGATCCACCGCTCGCCCGCCCCCGCCGCCGTCTGGCCCCGCCTCTTCGCCGACCTCGCCTGCTCCCAGGTCTTCCTCGCCCTCGTCACCCCGTGGTTCTTCGCCCTGCAGGAACGCCTCGTCGGTCTCGTCGATCCGCTCGGCTCCGCGCGTCCCGCGTCGCGCGCCTGAACCGCCCCGCCCCCGCCGTATGGCCGGTTCCGATACATCCCGCTCCGACCGTTCCGGTTTCGTCGTCGACACGCACCGCGGCTACGATCCGCGCATCGTCTTTTTCTACTTCGTCCTCGCCGCCCTGCTCGCCGTCCTCGTCTCCGGCCTCGCCTTCCAGCAGCTGACCAAGTTCGGCGAACACGCCCATGCCGAGCGCCAGCAAAACCAGCGCCGCATCGTCTACCCCGGCCCGCGCGGCAACATCTACGACCGCCACCACACCCCGCTCGTCGTCAACCGCCCCCGCTTCTCCGTCCGCCTCCTGCTCGACGCCATCCGCCCCGAGATCCACGCCGAACACCTCCGCGTCCGCAAAAACTACCGCAACCTCGACGACCTCGACCCCGCCGACATGCCGTCCCGCGCCGAGCTCGTCCGCATCGCCCGCACCGCCGTCGTCCAGCGCTACCTCGACAACATCAACCGCATCATCGGCCGCGACGCGAAAGTCGACTCCCGCGACCTCGAGCGCCACTTCGCCAAGGAACTCCTCCTCCCCTACACGCTCATCGACGACCTCGCCCCGGACGAATACGCCAAGCTCCTCGAGCGCCTCCCCGTCAAATCCCCCGCGCAGGTCTACACCTCCAGCGTGCGCGACTATCCCTTCAAGTCCGCCGCCGCCCACACGCTCGGCAACGTCGGCAGCACCGACGACGTCGAGATCGAGGATTTCCCCGGCGACGACCTCCGCACCTTCAAGCACAAGGGCACCTTCGGCCGCGACGGGATCGAGAAACAGTTGGACCACATCCTGCAGGGCGAAGCCGGCGGCGCCATCTTCCGGGTCGATCCCGCGGGCAACCGCATCAACCCGCCCCTCCATCAGCTGCTCCCCAAACAGGGCCAAAACGCCTCCCTCAGCCTCGACATCGATCTCCAGCTCGCCGCCGAAGCCCGCCTCGAGGAGACCGAGATGGCCGGCAGCGCCGTCGCTCTCGACGTCGCCACCGGCGAGGTCCTCGTGCTCGCCAGCAAGCCGGACTACGACCTCACCGCCTTTGCGCCGGTTCTCACCAAGACCACCGCCGCCGCCATCAACGAAAAGGGCGCCTGGCTCAAACGCGCCATCCAGGGCGTCTATTCCCCCGGCTCCACCTACAAGATCCTCGTCACCATCGCCGGCCTCCGCAGCGGCGCCATCACCCCGGAAAGCACCGTCAACTGCCCCGGTTTTTTCCGCGTGGGCAACCGCTCCTTCGCCTGCCACGACGGCCACGCCCACGGCGAGATCGACCTCGCCATGGCGATCACCAGGAGCTGCAACGTCTTTTTCTACAAGCACGGCCTCGACATCGGCGCCGACAAACTCGCCGCCGAAGCCCGCCGCTTCCACCTCGACCGCCCCACCGGCATCGAACTCCCCGGCGAAACCCGCCGCATGATCGTCCCCGACCCCGAGTGGAAAAAGCGCCGCACCGGCGAGTCGTGGCTCCCCGGCGACACCGTGCTCACCTCCATCGGCCAGGGTTTCGTCGACGTCACCCCGCTCCAGATGGCCTGCTTCGTCGCCTCCGTCGCGCGCAACGAAGTCTGGACCCAACCGACCATCCTCCACGACCCCGCCCGCCCGCGCCAGCACCACGAGCCCATCGGTCTCACCCCGGCACAACGCGAGACCCTCCTCCGCGGCATGTTTCAAGTCACCCAGCGCCCGCATGGCACCGCGCGCATCTTGCAGGACGCCCGCTCCCTCGCCCCGCTCCCCGGTCTCACCATCGCCGCCAAGACCGGCACCGCCCAGCGCCGCTCGGAGAAAGGCATGATCAACTTTGCCTGGGTCATTGCCTTTGCCCCCGTGGAGAATCCCCAGATCGCCGTCGCCGTCGCGATCGAGGGTGACACCCCCGGCGAGGAAACCGGCGGCGGCCGCTACGCCGTCCCCGTCGCCCACGCGATTTTCAAGGCCTGGCTCGACAAGAAAAACCAAGCCCCCGCCGTCCAGTTCGCCCCGAAGCTCGAGTAGCTCGCCCGGCCGGATCGACGCAAAACGCCTCGCCGGATCAAGGTGGCGCCGGCTCTCCGAGCCGGCCTGGGTTGCCGGTCGATTCGCCGCCGCAATCGAGGTAGGGACGGCTCGCCGAGCCGTCCTGA
>JBILLY010000827.1:0-2940 GCA_044375835.1 Opitutaceae bacterium | reverse complement strand
CGCGGCGGAGCCGGAGCGGTATCGGCTCGTGCTGCTGGACCTCTTGATGCCCGGTCTGACCGGGGAGCAAACGCTCGCGCGGCTGCGCACGATCCGGCCCGACCTGCGGGCGCTGCTGATGAGCGGCTACAGCGAAGGCGATGTGTTGGGCCGGGTGGGCGGGCCGGCGGGGAAGACGGCATTTTTGGCCAAGCCGTTCACGCGCGACGCGCTGGAGCGGAAGCTGCGCGAACTGCTCGCGTAGCGGTCGGCGGGGAGGCGGCGGGCGGCCGGCACGGCGGAGGCCGAAGTCGCGGCGGATGCCGCGGGCAGGCGGCCGGTGAGCCCGCCGGGCGGGTCGCGCGCAGCAAGTGCCGTTGGTGCGCGCAGCCGCGATCGGGACATGACAGGAAAATTTCGCGCGGACGGGCCCCGGGGGCAAATTGCGCCCTTGCGGAGCGCGGGCGCGACTCTCAACGTCTCGCGGCTTGCCCCAGACCCCTGAGCAACGTCGCCCCGTATTTTCCGGTCATCCCTCGCTGCGGCGTGCCCGGACGGGAGGCGCCGCTTCGGGCCGAGTTTCCCCGAGTTCTCCAGCAACCAACCTCACTACCCTCCTATGACGAGTAATGCACAAGCGACAGACGCAGTCGCCCCGAACGCCAAACGGCTTTTGTGGGCTGGCTTCATGGCCATTCTGGCCGCCGGTGTGGGCTTTGCCCTCCGCGGCGGAATCTTCGACAACTGGGGCGCCGAGTTCGGCTTCACCGCGACCCAGTTGGGCGCCATCGGTGGCGCCGGTTTCACGGGCTTCTGCTTCGGCATCATCATCGGCGGCATCGTTTGCGACAAGATCGGCTACGGTCCGCTCGTGATCGCGGCCTTTGCGCTGCACGTCTTGTCAGCCGTGGTGACGTTCATGGCGACGACGCCGGCGAACGCCTACCAGATGCTGACGATCGGCATGTTTATTTTTGCCTTGGCCAACGGCACGCTCGAAGCGGTCGCGAATCCGCTCGTGGCGACGCTCTTCCCGAACAACCGCACGCACTACCTCAACATCCTCCACGCCTCGTGGCCTCTCGGCATGATCTTCGGCGCGGCGGCGGGCTGGGTGCTCGACGACGCGATGAAGGTGCACTGGAAGATCCAGCTCGCGCTGTATCTGATCCCGACGGTGATCTACGGCTTGATGTTCCTCGGCCAGCACATGCCGAAGTCGGAAGCGTCGGCCAAGGGCGCGAGCCTCGGCGACATGTTCAAGGACGTCGGTCTGCTCGGCGCGCTGGTGGTGGGTTTCCTGCTGTCGCTGTTCATCGCGGGCACCTTCGGCGTGTCGGACACGATGGCGCGCGTCATCGCCGGCGTGCTCGTGATCGTGGTCGGCGTGCTGACCAAGTTCTCGATCGGTTCGCTCCTGTTGTTCTTCCTGTTCATCGCACACGCGCTGGTCGGCGCCGTGGAGCTGGGCACCGACGGGTGGATCCAGAACATCACGGGCAATCTCTTCACGTCCGAGCAGGGCAAGGCGCTCTTCCTCTGGACCTCGGCGATCATGTTCGGTCTGCGTTTCTGCGCCCACTGGATCGAGAACACGCTCAAACTCTCGCCGATCGGCTTGCTCGTGGTCTGCTCCATCCTCGCGGTGGTCGGCCTGCAGCTGGCGAGCACGATGCAGACGTTCACGATGGCGCTGGTCGCGCTCGGCATCTACGCGGTCGGCAAGACCTTCTTCTGGCCGACGATGCTGGCGGTGGCGTCGGACCGTTTCCCCCGCACCGGCGCGGTGGCGATTTCGATCATGGGCGGCATCGGCATGTTGTCGGCCGGCCTGATCGGCGGCCCCGGCCTCGGCTTCGGCAAGGACAAGTTCGCCGCCGAGGCGCTGCAGGCTTCGAACCCGGCGGTCTACGCCGAGGTGAAGGCGAAGGAGCCCTCCAAGTTCCTCGGTATCTGGGAAGCCACTCCGATCGACGGCAAGAAGCTGGCCGAGGCCAAGGAGGCCAAGGAAAAGACGCCCGCCCACAAGGCGATCATCGCTGCCGACCAAGCCGGCGACCGCGCCACGCTGAAGGCGGATTCCTACATCCCGGCGATCATGGCGGCGATCTACCTGGCGATGCTGCTCTACTTCAAAACCATCGGCGGCTACCGCGTCCTCAAGATCGAGGACAGCGGGAAAACCGCCTGAGTGCACGGCCGGTCGCCAGGCGCGGCCGGCCCGCAATCACACCCGCTCAACCGCGAAGGCCGCACCGGAAGGTGCGGCCTTTTTCGTTTCGACGGTCGCGGGCGGACCGAAAAAAATGTCCCGGCTGCGGCGGGGCGATGGACACCCGTCGCACTGGGCGCAGGGTGGACACGCGTTCCGACGCAGCCGGGAAAAGGACCGGCGGCGGACGACGGGCGGCGGTCAGGCCGCCTTGGGGATCCGGCGCAGGCGATTGGTTTCGCTCGAGCGCTTGGGCAGGGTGATCGTCAGCACGCCGTGCGAGATCTCGGCCTCCATCGCGGAAAAGTCGATCCCGTGGCCGAGCCGCAGCCGCAGCAGGTAATCGCGCTGGGCGCTCTCGAGGTGAAGGGACGTGAAGTTGACGCGGACGAAGTGCGCCTTGCGGGCGGTGATGGTGAGATCGGCGCCCCGGCCCTCGATGTCGACGCCCGAGGCATCGACGCCCGGCACGTAGACGACGAGTTTCATCCCCTCGGGGTGCTCCTGGCAGTCGTAGGCCGGCTGGCGGAACGCATGGACGGATGCGCGCGCATTGGCCTTCGGACGACGGTTGGTCGGGAGCGTGTGGATGATGTTCATGGGAGGAAAACGGATGGAAACGTCCCCTCGTCGGTCTGGTGACCGCCGGGCTTTCAGAGGGCTAAACGTCTCCAAGAGGAGGAAGTTCAGTTCTGGAGGCCCGAGCCGGTATGTTTTTTCCAAACGGAAACAACGACCGGCCGCACCAT
>JBILLY010000826.1:0-2942 GCA_044375835.1 Opitutaceae bacterium | reverse complement strand
TATACGCTCGACCTCGACTACCCGCGCATCGCCGCGTTGCTCGAACGCGCCGGCTACACCGGCTGGATCGCGCTCGAGATGGAGGGCAAGGAAGACCCCGCCACCGCCGTGCCGCAGAGCCTCGCCGTCCTGCGCAGCGCCTTTGCACCGGTTGCGGCCGCCGCCTCGGCGCGCTGATCGCCGCTCCCGGCCTTCTTCTCAGTGCTCGGATCTCTGATCCGAAAGCACGTCGACCGAGCTCTTGCTCGGTTGGCGTTTGTCCCGGCGCCGCCCCCGCTTCAGCTCCGCCCCCCGCTCAAGCGCGAAACTCCGCCCGCCTCGGCAGGGCCGGCTCGCCGAGTCGGCCTGGGTTCGGACGCGATTCATACCTTGGATTGGCTCCAGCCCCGGTCCGCCCGGCGCTCCGCCCGCCCGCCGCCCGCCCAACGGCCAACCCGCCAACCGCCGTGCAGGCGCGCGACCAAAGCAGACGGGCGCGTCCCGTGCCCACCTTCGCACCGCCTCGCATCGTCGACCCTGCGAGCAACGGGACGCCATCGCCCCGTGCACCGAGTTTCGCGGCCCTCTCTATTTTCACGACTCTCCTCTCTCTCCTCACCCTCGTCTCCCTCGTCTCCCTCATCTTTCCCGCCTCCTTCGTCTCCCTCGGCTCACCACGCTCTCTCTCGTCGCACCGCACACCCTCGCACGCCCAACAATTTGTCGCTCCCGGGTGGGATATTGCCCTGCCCGCGACAATTCCACTGTCGCCCCCGCCCACCCGGCCTCCCATCTCCTACCCCATGTCCGCCGCCGCCCTCGTCCGCCGCCTGCGCTTTTCCCCGCTGCGCCTCCTCGCCGCCTTGCTCGCCGTCGTCGGCCCCGCCGCGCTCCTCCGCGCCGCCGCCCCGCCGCCGCCCAACATCGTCTGGATCATCGCCGACGACATGTCGCCCGACACCGCCGCCTACGGCCTGCGCGACGTCAAAACCCCGCACCTCGATCGCCTCGCCGCCGAGGGCCGCCGCTACACCCGCGCCTACGCCACCGCCCCCGTCTGCAGTTCGTCGCGTTCCGCCTTCATCCTCGGCACATCCCAGATCACCACCGGCCTCCACGCCCACGACGTCGAAAACCCTCAACCGCTGCCCGCGCCCTACCGGCACCTCCCCGAACTGCTCCGCGCCGCCGGCTGGTTTGTCACCAACGCCGCCGCCCCCGGCACGATGCGCAACGGCCGCGCGATCACCAAAGCCAAGACGCATTACAACTTCGCCCACGACCCCGCGCGGATGTTCGACGGCAACGACTGGCGGCAACGCCGGCCCGGCCAGCCGTTTTTCGCGCAGTTCCAGATCACCGAGCCGCACCGCCCGTTTCCGATTCCCGCCGTCTACGACGCCGCCGCGCTCGCCGCCCTCGCGCTCCCGGCCAACTACCCCGAGCACCCGCTCATGCGCCGCGACTGGTATGCCTACCAGCGCAGCGTCGAGACCGTCGACCAGCGCGTCGGAGCCATCCTCGCGCAACTCGAGCAGGCCGGCGAACTCGACCGCACGCTCGTGTTTTTCTTCGCCGACCACGGCCGCCCCATGCCCTGGGGCAAACAATGGCTCACCGTCGAGGGCCTGCACGTGCCGCTCCTCGTCCGCGGCCCCGGCGTCGCCGCCGGCTCGGTCGAGTCCCGCCTCGCCAGCCTCATCGACCTCGCGCCCACCGCCCTCGCCCGTGCCGGCGTGGCCGCGCCCGCCTGGATGGAAGGCCGCGACCTCCTCGGCGCGACGTATCCCGACCGGCCCTACGTCTTCGCCGCCCGCGACCGCTGCGGCGACGCCGACGACCGCATCCGCGCGGTGATCTCCGCCGACCACCTGCTCGCCCGCAATTTCCGCCCCGACCTCTCGCCGCTCCACTGGTCCGGCTACAAGGAGACCAGCTATCCCGGCCTGCCGCTGCTCCGCGTGCTCCACGCCGCCGGCCGCCTCGACCCGCTCCAGGATCTCCGCTGCGGCCCCGCCCGCGCCGAATGGGAACTCTACGACCTGCGCCGCGATCCCGCCGGCCTCCGCAACGTCGCCGCCACCGCCCCCGCCGCCACGCTCACGCCCCTGCGCGCCGCCTTGGAAAACTGGATACGCACGACCGGCGACCGCGGCGCCCTGCCCGACCCCGCCACCGAGCCGACGCTGGCCGAGATCAAGCAATCGAAACGCGCCGACTACCAGCGCACCTGGCAGAATCGCCTAAAAACCCCCGAGCCCACCGACGCCGACCGCCTCGCCTGGTGGGAAAAGGCCTACGGCCTCCGGCCGTGAGACGCCGGGCCGGTCTCTCCCCGTCCACCTTATCTCGGCGTAACCCCGGGACCTCCCCACCCGGCCCGCCTCATTACGCGCACCGCGCGCTCTCCCTGCAGCGCACCTTCCGGCATCCCCCGCCAGGGTCCGCGCCACCGCCCGGCCTTGGTTTCGATGCGTCCCTCCCCGCCCCGCACCCCTCATCCCTTGAAATCCACCACGATCGTCTCGCCCGCCGGCGCGGCGGTATCGGCGCCGTCACCCGTCGCCGCGCCTTCCGGGATCAACGTAATGAACAGCTTGAACACATAGGGCGGCCGCACTGGCCGCGGTGAACTCAGCGCCATGCCGTCGCGGTTCAGCACCAGCCGCTCCTGGCCGACTTTTCCCTTCGGATCCCAGCGCAGCATCGCCCGCGCGACGTCCGGCGCCACCGGCTTCTTCTTCATGTCGTAGAACGACAGCTTGAACGTCCCGCCCACCAGCTGGAGCCCGAGAAAACCCTTCGCGCCGCGCGCGATCTCCATGCCTTCGATCTTGGGCACCGCCTCCGCCTTTTTCGCCGGCGCCTTCGCCGCGCCCGCGGCCGGCGTCGCCGCTTTTGTCGCACTCCCCGCCGGCGCAGCCGTCCCTGCCTTCGTCGCGGTCGAACTCCCCGCCGCGGGC
>JBILLY010000824.1:0-2944 GCA_044375835.1 Opitutaceae bacterium | reverse complement strand
TGGAACGTGGGGGACCAGGGGGCGGGTCAGGACGGGAGGCGCTCGAGGCGGAGGGGGTAGGTTTGGAAGGCGTTCCACTGGCAGACGATGAGGTCGCCGTTTTCGAGGACGCAGACGTCGTGGCCGTGGTCGATGATCGGTTCGCCGCGGGTGAGGGGCTGCAGTTGGCCGTCGACATAGTTCGGGGCGGTGCCGCCGGGGGCGCTGACGACGCGGTTGGCGGCATCGAGGATGACGGTGAAGCCGCTGGGATTGCCGGGGAGTTTGGAGGCGACGGGGTCCTGGGACCAACAGACGCCGGCATAGAGTTCCTGGCCGGAGAGGACGGGGCGGCACACGAGGCAGCCGGGGACGGGAATCGTCTCGAGGTAGCGGCCGTCGAGGGTGAAGCGGCGGAAGCAGCGGTCGGCGCGGGAGGTGACGAGGAGGGTGGCTTGCGCGGGGCCGGCGCGGAGGTCGACGGCGATGCCGTGGGCGTTGTTGAGGCGTTGGTCGGGCGGAACGCCGTCTTTGCCGCCGAAGCGGGCGAGGAAGCGGCCGCGGTGGTCGTAGCGGAGGACGAAGTTGGAGCCGTAGCCGTCGACGACGTAGAGGTCGCCGTTGGGGGCGACGGCGGTCTCGGTGGGGTTGAAGGGCATGGCCGGCTCGTAGGCGCCGACCGTCATGGGATGGCTGATACTGTAGAGTTCGCGGCCGGTGAGGTCGATTTTGGCGACGCGGCCGGTCTGGCGGTAGCCGCCGTTGCCGGATTTCCAGAGGCCGGAGTCGGTGACGAAGAGGAATTCGGCGCCGTTTTCGCGGGCGAGGGTGAGGCCGTGGCCGCCGGGCCAGCCGTTGCCCCAGGAGGCGAGGATGGTGCCGTCGGGCTTGAACACGAGCAGCTGGTGCGTGGCGTGGTCGCCGATCATGAAGAGGCGGCCGTCGGCGACCTGGACCATCTCGTGGCAGTTGAGGATGGGATGGTGGCGGCCTTGGCCGGGCGGGACCCAGTCTTTGTGGACGCGGTAGCGGAAGCGGCCGTGGCCGACGAGGGTGTCCTTCCTGGGGTCGACGGCGGCGGGGAGCGAGCGCGTCCAGGTGGCGGCGGCGGCGGTGGCGAGGCCGGCGAGGAAGGTGCGGCGGGTGGGCGGCATGGGCGGGGGTGATGGGTTATGGGTTATGGGCGATGGGTGATAGGTGATGGGTGATGGGTGGGGGGCTCAGAAGGTGGCTTTGAGGCCGATGGTCCAGAGGGAGGCGTAGTCGATGCGCTGGCGGAATTGCGCGTGCTCCGGGGTATTGGGGCCGCGGATTTCGGTGTCCTCGGTGGCGTCGCCGACGTTGCGGAGGTTCACGAAGAGACCGACGCGTTTCCAGAAATACCATTCGCCGAGGACGTCGACATAGAGGCGTTTCGCCGAGTAGTTGAACGTGCCGGGCTCGATGCCCTGGCCGGTGACGGGGGCATTGCGCTGGCGGCCGCGGTAATTCCAGTTCACGCGCGCGTTCCATTTCGGGCGCGTGAGGCTCACGCCCCAGCTGGCGCTGCGGGAAATAAAGCCGGCGAGGGACGCCGTCGCGTCGCCGAGCAGGCGCTGCGAGCTGCCGTTGGCAAAGACCTGCACGCCGCGCGCCCACGGGGGCAAGAAGGTGAGCGCCTGCTTGTAGCTGACGTCGATGCCCTGCATGCGCACGGAGCCCGGCACATTGTGCTGCGTCGACACGTCGAAGGGATCGTAGGTCGCGACATCGAGGTCGTAGAGCGAGAGGAACTCCGGCGTCGCGTTGAAGACCGTCGCGCCGAAGAAATCGTCGATCTGCCGGCGAAACGCGCCGACGGAGAGCTGGCCGACGCCCTGGAAATAGCGCTCGAGCCGGACGGAAAAGGTCTCGGCCTGCCAGGCCTTGATCGCGGCGTTGTTGACGACGATGCGGTTGTTGTTGCCGGGCGGCAGGGAGGTGTCGGGCAGCGTGACGCCGCCGGTGTAGAAGGAGAAATTCGGGCGGCCGACCGATTGGAAGTAGGCGGCGCGGGCGACCCAATCCTCGGAGAACGTGTAGCTGGCGTTCAGGCTCGGAAAGAGGCGGAGGTATTCTTTTTCCGTGCGCGTGCCGCGGTCGAGGTAGGTGAGGCGGGAGACGCCGAGGGCGTCGGTGGCGGGCACGATGAGGACGGGCGTGCCGTTGGGATTGCGCAGGATCTGGCCGCTGGCATCGCGCCGGAAGTTGAGCGCCGGGTCGCTGCGCGGGCCGGCGGCCTTGACGTTGGTCTGCTCGGCGCGGAGGCCGCCGACCAGCTTGAGGCGGCGGCCGAGGAGCGAGACATCGCCGCGGAGGTAGGCGGCGGAGACGAGTTCCTGCGAGACGCGGGAGCCCGCGACGAGGTTCCGGTAGCGGGTGTTTTCGTTGACGTTGAACTGCGCGGGATTGGCGACGAAGTGTTCGTAGAACGAGCGGTTGCTGATCGTCTGGAGCTGCGGGAAGCCATACGGCAGCGTGCGCTGCGAATAGATCGGATCGAAGAAGGGCAGCGCGCCGTCGTCGTTGCCGACGGGGGTGGTGCTCGCGCGGCCGTCGCGGCCGACGTAGTTGTGGGTGATCGTGCCGCCGCGGAAGTCGCGCTGCGATTCCCGCAGGTCGAAGCCCGTCTTGAGCGTGAAAGGCACCGCGGTGAAGAAGTCGCGGCGCAGGTTGCCGTAGGCGGTGCGCTGGGTGTCGAGCGTGCGGTCGGCCTGGCGGGTGCCGGAGGCGAGGGCGTAGGTGCCGAGGTTATAGGGATCGATCGGGGCGCCGGTTGTGCCGTCGGTCACGGTGATGCGGTTGGGCCGCAGGTAGAAGATGTCGTCGAACGCGATCGTGACACCGGTGCGCTGCGCGCTCACGACGCGGAAGTAACCCTGCTCCATGTCGCGGTTCTGGTCGTTCTGCTGCGAGTAGCCGAGGCCGACGTCGCCTTTCCAGACTG
>JBILLY010000823.1:0-2945 GCA_044375835.1 Opitutaceae bacterium | reverse complement strand
GGCTACGGCTCGCCCCTCTACCGCGGCTACTACACGCAGGGCGCCAACCACAACCTCCCGCTCGTCGACGGCGCCGGTCCCGAGGGCTTCCCGCTCGCCGGCGAACTGGTCGCGTTCTCCGCCGCCGACGCCACCGTCACCGCCGCCCAGCCAGCATACCGCAAAGACGCCCGCGCCCGCCGCACGCTTGCGATCCGCGACGGCGCCTTGATCGACACCGCCTCGATCGAAACCACCGCCACCACCGCCCCCGGCACCCCGCGTCGCCTCGGCCTCGCGCTCCACCTCCAAAGTTCCGCGCCCGTCCTCCCCGGCGCCGCCCCCGTCGCCGATCCCGCCGCGTTCGCCCGCGGCCGCCCGGCGCCTTTCGGCTTCTGGCGCCACATCCGGCAAGCCACCGGCCGCGACCAGCTGTCCTTTGTCGCCGAATACGCCGGCGGCGTGAAGCTGCAGGTCACGATCACCGCGCCGGGCGACTTCACGGTCTGGCTCGGCGACACCCCCGACGTCCCGCCGACCCGCCGTCCGAGCCTTTACCTCGAACTCGCCGAACCCGCCGCGAGCGCCACATTCACGACGACCTTCGCGCCCGTCGCCCCGTAGTCCGGCCCGCCCGCTCCCGCGCGCACCTCAGCGTTTCCGCAGCACGCGCACCTTGTGCGCCTCGCTGTCGCCGATGTAGACCGCCCCGTCCGCGTCGACAAAGATGCCGTGCAACCGCGCCAACGCGCACTGCAGCGGATCGCCGTCCGCGCCGTCGCCCTTTTTTCCCGTGCCCGCGATGAGTTCGAGTTTGCCGGTCTTCGCGTCGATCATCCGCACGCTGTGACTCTCCGTATCGGCGAGCCAGACGTTGCCGTCCGCATCGATCGCGATGCCTTTCGGCCCGCTTAACGTCGCCTCCTTCGCCGGTCCGCCGTTGCCCGTGAAACCGGATTTCCCCGTGCCCGCCACGTGATGAATCGTGCCCGCCTTCAGATCGAAGCGGAACACCTGGTTCCCCTCGCGCGTCGCCAGCCAGAGGTTGCCCGCGCGGTCGAAATCCAGCGAGCGCGGCCCGCGCAGCGGCGTGCCCACGATCGGCGCGCCGTCCGGCGTCGGCCCCGGTTTACCCGTGCCGGCAAAGGTCGAGATCACGCCCGTCTTCATGTCCACCCGGCGGATCACGTGGTTGCCGATGTCGCAGATGTAGAGATGCCCGTCGGGGCCGAATTGGATCGAGTGCGGCTGCGCCAGCAGGGCCTCCGCCGCCGGCCCACCGTCGCCCGTGTAGCCGCGCTGGCCGCCGCGGCCGGCAAAGGTCGTCACGATGCCCGTCTTCGCGTCGATCCGCCGGATGACGTGGTTGACCATGTCCGCGACGAACAGGTGGCCCGCCGCGTCGAACCGGATCTCGTGCGGCCGGTTGAAGGTCGCCTGCAACGCCGGCCCGCCGTCGCCCGCGTAACCGCGCTGCCCGTCGCCCGCCACCGTCGAAATCGTGCCGTCGCGCGCGATTTTCCGGATGCGCTGCCCGGTGTATTCGCAAAACCACAACGCCCCGTCCGGTCCGCGCACCACGCCGAAGGGATCGTTGATCTGCGCCGCCGTTGCCGGCCCGCCGTCGCCGGTGAATCCGGCCGTCCCCGTGCCCGCCACCGTGGAGATCGTCCACGTGGCGCCCGCGGCGGTGGCCGCAGCCCAGCCCAGACCGATCATCGCCGTCACCGTCGCGAGTAGCGTCGTTTTCATCGCCCGCGACGGTGCAATTCCGACCGCGACTCTCAACCCTCAACTGTCGGCGCCCCGCGCGGCCCGCGAGTGTCCGGACCTCAGACGTCCTTGGCTCAACTTGGGCGCGCCACAACCCGCGATCCCGCTCACGCCATCGCGCGGCCCGCGCCCGAGCACCGCGGACGGTCGCTCAGCTCCCAAATCTTGGCTCTCAACTGCAATCCCCTCAGGTCAGCGCCACCATCGCCTTGATCACACCCGTCTCCGGTTTCGTCCATCCAGGGAAAGCCTCGATCATCGTGTCGAAGGTCGCGCGGTGCGTGAGCCAGGGCCGCGTGTCGATCCGGCCGTCCTCGATCAGCCGGATGATCCGCCGGAAATCCCCCGGCAGCGCGTTGCGGCTCGCCCGGATGTCCAGTTCGCGGCGGTGCAGCGCCGGCGCATGGGGAAACGACACCTCCGCCTGCGTGATGCCCACGTAGACCAGTCGCCCCTTGAAAGCGCAGTAGTTCAGCGCGTGCGCCATCGACTTATTGCTGCCCGTGGCGTCGATCACCACGTCCGCCAGCTGGCCCTGCGTGATCGCCGCCAACTGCTTCAATTCCGCGCCGTCGCCGGTCGCGAGAATCGTGTCCGGCACGCCCATCGCGTCGCGCACGAAGGCCAGCCGCTGCGCGTTCATGTCCATCACGATGGTGCGCGCGCCGGAGAGCTTCGCGAATTCGATCGCGCTGAGCCCGATCGGCCCGGCGCCGATCACGAGCACGTGCTCGCCGGTCTGCGGGTCGCCGCGGTTCACCGCGTGGCAACCGATCGCCAGCGTCTCCACCAGCGCCAGCGCATCGTAGCCGAGCTTTTCGGACGGGTGCAGTTTCACCGCCGGCAAGATGATCCGCTCGCACATCCCGCCGTCGCACATCACACCGAGCGTCCGGTTGGTCTCGCAGCAGTTGGTGTGGCCGCGCCGGCAGGTGTAGCAGTGTCCGCAATTCAGATACGGCTCCACCGCGCAGCGGTCGCCGACGCGCACGTTCGTCACACCCGCGCCCACCGCCAGCACTTCCACGCCCAGTTCGTGGCCGGGCACGCGCGGATAACTGAAGAACGGCATCTTCCCCAGAAAACCGCCGAGATCCGTGCCGCAGATGCCGATGCGGTGCACCCGCAGCAGCGCCTCGCCCGGTCCCGGCGCGCCGGGTTCGGGAATGTCGATGGGCCGGAACGTGCCGGGT
>JBILLY010000060.1:0-12165 GCA_044375835.1 Opitutaceae bacterium | reverse complement strand
GTTCACCTTGTGCCGGCGCGTGCCGAGCTTGGTGCCGCCGTCGTTCTCGGTGTATTCGTTGAGGCCGGCGTTGGTGGTGAGATAGAAGTTCACCTCCTCGGCGATCGTGCGCGCGGCGCTGGTGACGACGCCGGCGGTGTTGACGCCGGCGAGGAAGCGCTCGTTCTGCCGGTGCCACGCGAGCCACTCGGGGAAGAGGTTCTCCTCCTTGGCGTCGGTGTAGGAGTAGTTGGCCTGGAAACGCCACGCTTTGGTCGCGTTGGCCGTGACCTGCAGCTCGAAGCCCTCGGACTTGTGGTCGAAGCGGCCCTGGCTGCCGGTGAGCACGCGCGCATCGCGCTCGGCCTGGCTGATGCGGCCGGCGAGGCGCAACGCATCCACGATGCGGACGTTGGCATCTACCGCCGGGGTCGGCGGCGTGGTGGTCTGGCTCTCGCCGGCGGTCGTGTAGTAGGTCGCGCGCGCGTAGAGCGCTCCGCCGAGCAGATCGAAGGCGAGGCCGAAGTCGCGGCCCGTGCCGCGGGGCGGCTCCACCGGGATGGGATTGCCCGGCGTGCCGTCGTCGGGCAGCCGCGTCGCGCCGCGGGCGGGCAGCGCGATGTTGTTGGCCTGATTGTAGAACGCGGAGAGCCACTTCGTCGCGTGCCACACGACGCCGGCGGTCTCGTTGCGGCCGACGTTGCTGGCGGTGAAGGGGCGCTGCGCGGGATCGGCCGTGGCGGGATCGCGGGCGACCATCCACGCGCCGGTGCGGGCGTCGCGCCGCCGGCCGATGGTGCGCTCATCGAGGTCGTCGCGGCGCAGGCCGGCGGCGAAAATGAGCCGGCCGCCGAAGTAGCGCGCCTGGCCCGCGATCATCCCGGCCTTCTGCGCGGTGTAGACCTCGCGCGGCGAGGTGCCGCTGCTCGGGAACCACGCCGAGGAGAGCGTGCGGTTGGTTATCGGATCACGGACGTTGTTGAAAAGGCCGCTGCGATTCGGGCCGTTGAGGTGGTAGGTGGCCCAGTCGCCCTCGATGGGATAGGTGCGGCGGTAGGCGAAATTGGCGCCGTTCTCCGGCTGCGGGTTGTAGGCCGGCAGGCCCGTCGCGGCATCGGTCCACATCTCGCGGTAGGTGGCGGTGCTGGTGAAGTTCTTCTCGTATTCGAGCAGCGCGGCGACGCGGTAGCCACCCCACTTTTTCGCGTCGTGCTCGGTCGACAGCATCAGGCGCCCCGTATCCGAACTTTCCCGGCTGTAGATGCGTTGCCAGCCGCCCTCGAGGTAGAGCCGGCCGGCGAAGGCGTTGCGCGTGCCGTCGTTTTGGAGCAGGTTCGGATCGCCGCGGAGGCGCTGGGGCTGCTCCACCTGCGGATCGTAGCGGTCGAAGACGTGGTCCTGGTGGTTGAAGGCGAGCTCGAGGAACGTCGCCCGGCCGAGGCGGTGCTCGACGAAGGCGGACAGCGCGTTGAACCGCGACGAGCGATCCTGCGCGGGGCCGCCGATGTTGATCGAGGGATCGGTGAAGCGCCGGTCGAGCACGACTCCGCTGCCGGCCGGGCCGCCGGCGAGCGTCGAGAGCGTGCCGCGCATGGCAAAGAGCGAGCCGTCGTTGGAGATGAACGTGGGGCGCGGGGTGGCGGCGTTGGTGGAGAGGCGCACGGTGCCCTGCGCGGCGTTGGCGACCTGCGTGGCGTTGGTGGGCCGGCCGGCGTCCACCCACAGCGCGAAGGCGTTGAAGAGGTTGTCGGCCCGCGGCTGGTTGCTGTCGATCTGGCCGTGCTGGAATTCCGCGCGGAGCTGCGTGCGCTCGTTCAGCCGGAAGGCGCCGGCGAGGTGCGCGAGCTTGGTCTCCTGAAACTGCCAGTGGCGAAAGGTGTTGGCGCGGTTGGCGACGGTGTTGAGCCGCAGCGCCGCGCGGCCGCCGAGCAGCCGCTGGTTGAAATCGAGCGCGCCGCGCCACGAGGCGTCGCTGCCCGCGCTGAATGTGGCGGCGCGGAAGGAGCGGCCCGGCTGCGCGCGCTTGGTGGACGAGTTGAGGAGGCCGCCCGGCGAAGCGATGCCGAAGAGGACGGCGTTGGGCCCGCGGGAATCCTCGATGCGCTCAACGACGCCGGTCTCGATCGGGAGCGACCAGCGGAAGTAGTTTTGCGCCGCGGAGGCGCGCAGCCCGCGCACACGGTAGCTCTGGTAGCCGCCCACCGTCTCGTTGCCGTTGGGGTTGGCGGCGCGATCGTCGTCGAGCTGGAACTCGACGTTCACCGCGTAGCGCGCGACGTCGGTGAGCGAAAACGCGCCGAGGTCGGCCATGAACTCCGAGGTGAAGACGGAGATCGAGGCGGCGGTGTCGCGGAGCGAGGTGTTCAGGCGGCTGCCCGCGAGGGTGTTCGCCGCGAGGTAGCCGACATCCTGATCGGTGCGCACGACAAAGGGGCTCAGTTCCACGACTTCCTGCGGCGCGCGGGCGGCGGGCGCCGTCTGGGCGGAAACGATCGACGCCGCCGCGGCGAAAGCAGCGGCGAGGCACGGGGCGAAGGGGGCAGTTCTCATGGTAGAAAAATTATTCCCCGGCGGCCGCGCGCGCGACGCTCGTGACCATGCGCTCTTGCAGCGTGGCGACTTGCTGCATCGCGGCGGCGACGCGGGCTCGGGCGGCAGCGGGATCGGCGCGGAAGGTTTTCAGGACGGACCAGAGTTGGTCGCCGGAAGTCTCCCCGACCTCGAAGAGCCAGTCGCCCAAGCCGATGTCGGCAAACATCTGCGCCTTCACCGTGTCGACCGGCTGGCGCACGTGGAGCATCGGCGTGCCCGCGGCGAGCGCGATGATCGGCGAGTGGCACTCGAGGCTCACGACGGCGCGCGCCAGCGCGTAGAGCGACGCCGCCTCGTCGGGCAACCAGAACGTGTCGCGCCACACGACGCGTTTCTTCACATCGTCCGGCAGCGGATCGACGAGCTGCTCTTTCGCCGTGGCGATCTGGTAGCTCATTTCGGGGCAGGCGACGACGCGCGCGCCGGTCTCGCGCACCCAGCGCACGATCAGGTCGCGGAGCGGGGCGTGGTCGGGTCCGCCGGTGCGCTCGTTGAGGGCGTCGGTCTCGTAGTCGCCGGCGCTGCGTGGGTAATTTTTCACACGGTAGTAGGGCGTGTAACGGAGCCGCGGGACGACGCAGATGAACTCCTCGCCGAGGAGGCC
This sequence comes from Opitutaceae bacterium, assembly GCA_044375835.1. Lineage (GTDB taxonomy): Bacteria > Verrucomicrobiota > Verrucomicrobiia > Opitutales > Opitutaceae > ER46. The sequence continues at coordinate 8,990 of JBILLY010000060.1, read as the reverse complement.
GTGGCGCTTCAGCCAGTCGGCCGCGCGGGCCTCGTCGCGCAGGTCGAAGGCGAAGCAACCCTCCGGTCCGAACGCGAGCGCGCCGGGCTTCAGCTCTTCGCGCTGGAGGAAACGCAGCCCGAGCGTGTCGCGGGGGTAGATGAAAGCGGCTTTCTCGTAGAACGCGCGCGCGCCGAATTTCTTCTCGAACTCGCCGCGCGGCAGCCGCTCGATTTCGGCGCGCAGCTCGCGCAGCGTGAGCCCGTCGGGGCGCGCGCGCCGATCCGTGACGGGGTCGAACGACGCGCCGAAGAGGCCGAAGGGCCGGCCGGTCGCGGCCCACTCGGTGTAGCTTCGGGCGTTTTTGGTGGGCGAAAGAAACACGTCGGCCTGCGCCCAGGCCTCGGCGAGCTCGGGCCGCGAGGCGCGGCCGCGCGCGTCGACCTCGCCCTCGGCGATGCGGAGCCGGGGAAATGCCCGCCGCAGCATCTCGCGCTCGCGCTCGTTGAGGCTCCACGGCCAGAGCGTGATCTCGGCGCCGGGCAAGTGACGCTCGAGCAACCGGATCGTGCCGGGCACGCGGCCGACGTCGCCGATGTTTTCGTATTGGAGCGCCTCGCGCAGGAGGATCCGCGGGGTGGCACTCGCGGCGGCGCGCGACGGGCGGGCAGAGACGCCGGCAAGCGCGGCTGCGGATGCGGTGGAGGAGATGAATTGGCGGCGGGTCATCGGGAAAATCGTTTGCCCGGCAACGGAGACGGCTCCGGCCCGATCACGGCGTGTCCTTTTCACGCCGGGCGCCCACGGTGCCCCGGTGAAGGCCGGATGGGAGCGCACGAGCGCAAGCGCACAAGCTGTGCGCGCGGCTTTCAGTCACAGTCGGGAAATCGGCAAAGTTGCGCACGGGGGAGTGAACCGCGGGGCGGCGGGTAAATTGGAGCCGCCGGTTGTTGTCGGTAGTCGGGCACGATTTCAATCGCTGAACGATCCCGGCTGAAACCTTCGGTCCGAGTCGGCGCCGAGCCGTATCCCGGCCGCTATTGCCGCCGCGAACAGGTCGGCGTGCAGAGCCGGCCTTTCATCTCGCGCCCGGAGCGCGGGGTCGTTCCCCCGGCACCGGCACGGCGTCACGTCCCCCGGATTCGATCGTTTGGGTGTCGGGCTCGGCGGCTGAGGCGCGCGAACGCAGCGCGTGCCCGGGCGCGGGCGATACCGGCAGTCGCGGATTTCGGGTGGATCGGGCTGGGTGTCGTGGAACTCTTTCCTCCGGTCGGTGCTCGGCACTCGGTCGAGCGGCGGCCCGGTGAGGCGGGCGGCGGCGTGCGGAACCGGCATGGGCGGGTGGATCACGAAGCACTTTCCGCCCGGCGGCTCGGCGATGCTGCCGCGCGAGGAAACAGGTGCCTGACCGGGTTGGTCGTGCGTATCCGCTCCTGGGCTCTGGATGGTCGCCCGCACTTCCCGCTGGCCCGGGCCGCGTCGCCCCCCATGCTCGCCGCACCCCATGTGCTCCGCCCGCTTCGCCCGGTTGCTGCTCGCCTCGCTTCGTTGCCTGCCGTTCCTAGCCGCCGCCTTCGCCACATTCGCCGTCGCCGCCCCGGCGGCATCGCCCGCACGCCCCAACGTCCTCGTCATCGTCGCCGACGACCTGGGCTACGCCGACCTCGGCGTGCACGGCGGCCGGGCCGTGCCGACCCCGCACCTCGACGCGCTCGCCGCCGCCGGCACGCGCTTCACCGACGGCTACGTCACCGCGCCCTACTGCAGCCCGTCGCGCGCCGGGTTTCTCACCGGCCGCTACCAGACGCGCTTCGGTCATGAATTCAATCCCCACGTCGGCGACGAAGCCGTGCTCGGCCTCCCGCTCGACCAGCGCACCATCGCCGACCACCTCCGCGCGGCCGGCTACGCCACCGGCCTCATCGGCAAGTGGCACCAGGGTTTCAGCCCGGCGCATCACCCGCAGTCGCGCGGATTCGACGACTACTTCGGCTTCCTCGTCGGCGGCCATAATTTCATCCTCCGCCGCGACGCGGCGCCCAAGTTCGGCTCCGCCCATTCGCACGATCTCATCTACCGCGGCCGCGAGGTGCAGAAACTCGACGGCTTCGCCACCACGCTCTTCACCGACGAGGCGCTCGCCTTCGCCGACCGCCACGCCGCGCGTCCGTGGTTTCTCTACCTCGCCTACAACGCCGTCCACACCCCGCTCGAGATCGACCCCGCCGTCGCCGCGCGCGTCCCCGCCGCCGTCACCGATCCCGCCCGCCGCGGCTACCTCGCGCTCCTCCTCGGCCTCGACGACGCCGTCGGCCGCCTCGTCGCGCACCTGAAAAAATCCGGCCGCGACCGCGACACGTTGATCTTCTTCTTCAGCGACAACGGCGGCTCCGGCCGCAAGCCCTACTACGCCTACAACACCGGCGTGAACACCCCGCTCCGCGGCGACAAGGGCCAGACGCTCGAGGGCGGCATCCGCGTGCCGTTTTTCGCCGTGTGGCCCGGCCGCATTCCCGCCGGCCGCACAGTCGCGCATCCGGTCATCACGCTCGACCTCCTGCCCACCGCCCTCGCCGCCGCCGGCGCTCCGCTCCCCGCCGGCCTCGACGGCGTGAACCTGCTCCCGCTGCTCACCGCGTCCTCCACGACGGCCGACGCCGCCGCGCCGCACGCCGCGCTCTTCTGGCGTTTCGGACCCCAGCGCGCCGTTCGCCGCGGCCCGTGGAAACTCGTCGATTGGCGCGACTTCGACGCCAAGCGCCAGAGCGGTTGGCAACTCTACGATCTCGCCGCCGATCCCGGCGAGACCCGCGACCTCGCCGCGCAGAAACCGGAGCTCGTGCGCGAACTTGCCGCCGCCTGGACGCAGTGGGACGCCGCCAACGCCGCCCCGCGCTGGCACGGCACGCCCAACGAAGACCCCACCGCCCCCGCGCCCGCCGCCGCCAAGGCCGCGAAGAAAAAGTAACCGTTCCCATTCTACCCTCCTCTCCCCGCTGCCATGCCCCGCTCCCTCCTCCTCGCCCTCCTGCTCCTGCTTCCCGCGCTCCACCTCCGCGCGGCCCGGCCGGCGCCGCCCAACTTGATCATCTTCCTCGTCGACGACCTCGGCTGGGGCGATCTCGGCGTGCAGGGCCACCCGATCATCAAGACCCCGCACCTCGACGCGTTCGCGAAGCAGGGGGTGCGCCTCACCCAATGCTATTCGGCCAGCGCCGTGTGCAGCCCCTCGCGCTCCGCGATTCTCACGGGCCGCACGCCGCACCGCAACGGCGTCTACACCTGGATTCAGGAGCGTTCCGAGGTCCACCTCCGCACGTCCGAGATCACCCTGCCGCGCCTGCTCAAGTCCGCGGGCTACGCCACCGCCCACAGCGGGAAGTGGCACCTCAACGGCCTCTTCAACGACTCCCGCCACCCGCAACCGTCCGACCACGGCTACGATTGGTGGCTCGCCACGCAGAACAACGCCGGCCCCTCGCACGAGAATCCGTCGAACTTCGTCCGCAACGGCCAGGCCCTCGGCCGCCTCGAGGGCTACGCCGCCCCGCTTGTCGTCGAGGAGGCCGTCGCCTGGCTGAGATCCAAGCGCGATCCCGCGAAGCCTTTCTTCCTCGCCGTCTGGACGCACGAGCCGCACTACCCGATCAAGTCCGACCCGAAATTCAAGGCGCTGTATCCAGATCTCGCCGACGACGTGCAGCGCGAGCACCACGCCAACGTCACGCAGATGGACCATGCCTTCGGCCAGCTCATGCACGCGCTCGACGACCAGCGGCTCACCGACTCCACCCTCGTGTTCTTCACCTCCGACAACGGCCCCGAGGGCAACGGCACCACCACGCCCGGTCGCGGCTCCACCGGCGGCCTCCGCGGCCGCAAACGCGATCTCCACGAGGGCGGCATCCGCGTGCCCGGCCTCGCCCGCTGGCCCGGACGCATCCCGGCCGGCACCGTCTCCGATACCCCCGTGATCGGCAGCGACGTGTTTCCCTCGTTCCTCGCCGCCGCCGGCGTCGCGGCACCGGGCGACCGCGTGATCGACGGCGCCGATGTGCTGCCCGTGCTCACCGGCGCCGCGAAAACCGTCGCTCGCCCGCAGCCGCTCTATTGGCGCCTGCACATGGCGCCCAACGCCCGGATCGCGCTGCGCGTCGGCGACTGGAAAATCCTCTGCGACGAAAAACTCGCCGACTTCGAGCTCTACAATCTCGCCGCCGATCCGCACGAGACGACGGACCTCAAGGCCAAGGAGCCGGCGCGCTTCGCCGCGCTGCGCGACCAACTCGTGCGGCACAACGCCGCCATCGACGCCGAGGGCCCCGACTGGTGGCGTCGCCTCAGCCCCAACGGCGGCGCCGCGATCGATCCCAACGCCGCCAAGAAAAAGAACGTCAAGAAAGCGAACGACTGATTCCCATGCGCCGCCCCTGCGTCCCGCTCCCTGTCCCGTTCTCCTTCGCCATGATCTGCGCGATCTTCTGCCTCCTGGTCCTCGCTCCCGCCTCCGTGCTCCTCGCCGCCGCCGGGGCGCCCCGCCCGCACATCGTCCTCGTGATGGCCGACGACATGGGCTGGGGCCAGACGAGCTACAACGGCCACCCGTTCCTCAAGACGCCGCACCTCGACGCGATGGCCGCCGCGGGTCTGCGCTTCGACCGGTTTTACTCGGGCGGCGCGACGTGTTCGCCCACCCGCGCGTCGGTCCTCACCGGCCGCACGCCGGACCGCGGCGGCGTGCAGGAGCACGGCTATGCCCTGCGGCTGCAGGAGAAGACCGTCCCCCGCGCGCTTCGCGCCGCGGGCTACGCCACCGGGCACTTCGGCAAGTGGCACCTCAACGGCTACCGCGGGCCCGGCGCCCCGATCCTCGCCGGCGATACGCACAGCCCCGGCGCCTTTGGCTTCGACGAGTGGCTCTCGGTCACGAATTTCTTCGACCGAGATCCGATTCTGAGCCGGCGCGGAAAATTCGAGGAGCACAAAGGCGACTCCTCCGAAATCGTCGTGCGCGAGGCGCTGGCGTTCATCGGCCGCGAGCGGGCGTCCGGTCGGCCGACCTTCAGCGTCATCTGGTTCGGGTCGCCGCACTCGCCCTATGGCGCGAGCGACGCCGATCGCGCGGCATTCTCCGCGCAGCCGGCCGCCTCGCAGCACCACCACGGCGAACTCGTCGCGATGGACCGCAGCATCGGCGCGCTGCGCCGCGGTCTGCGTGAACTCGGCATCGCGCAGGACACGCTGCTCTGGTTCTGCTCCGACAACGGCGGGCTGCCCGAATTCCGGCCTTCGTCCGTCGGCGGCCTCCGCGGCAACAAGAACACCCTCTACGAGGGCGGCCTGCGCGTGCCCGGCATCGTCGAGTGGCCCGCGGTCATCAAGCCGCGCGTCACGGTCCACCGCGCCGGCGCCGTGGACATTTTTCCCACCCTCGCGGAGGTGGCGGGCCTGCCGGCCGACGCGCTGCTCCGGCCCGTCGACGGCGTGAGCCTGCGGCCGCTGTTTGCCGCCGAGACCGCGCCGCGGGCCAAGCCGCTCGGCTTTCGCCAGACCCGCCGCGCCGCCTGGATCGACGGCAACCTGAAGGTCGTGACCCCCGACATTTTTGCCGCGCAGAAATTCGAGCTCTACGATCTCGCCGCCGACCCCTTGGAGGCACACGACGTCGCGACGCAGCGCCCCGCGGACCTCGCGCGCCTGAAAGCGGCGCTGCTCGCGTGGCACGCCGGCGTGGAGGCGAGTGTCGCGGGGAAGGATTACCCGGAGGGGCGCGTGAACGCGGGCGAGCCCGCGCCGCGCTCGTGGTTCGAGACGCCCGAATACGCCGCCTACCTCGCCGCGTGGCGCACGCGCCCGGAGTTCGAGCGTTACCTCACGCCCAACGACGCGAAGAAGAAAAAGCAGTAGGCCGCGGCGGGACGCCCCTCCGCGCGGCACCTCGGATCGGTCGATGCGGCGGATTGAAACCCGGACGCGCGTTTGACCGGATGCGCGAATCGGCGAGGATTCCGCATGTCCCTGTTTTCTCCCGGCGGCCCGCGTCGGTCGCGCGCGCTGCTGATCGCGGCCCTCGGCGGCGGCATGGTCGCCCACGTTTTCGCCGGGTTGAAACAAACGTCCCCGGCCACCATGACGCTCTTCGAATTTACCGCCGGAACCGGCGAACCCGCCTGGTTTTCCGTCAACGACGGTGTCATGGGCGGCGTCTCCCGCGGCGGCGCCAAGCTCATCGACGGTAGCCTGCACTTTCGGGGTGTGCTTTCGCTGGAGAACAACGGTGGGTTTTCGTCGGTCCGCTCCGGCGGCCCGCCGCGCGATCTGAGTGCCGTGCAGGCCATCGTGCTCCGCGTCCGCGGCGACGGTCGCACGTATCGCCTTCAGCTCGCCACCAACGCGGAATTTCGCCGCTCGCGGATTTCCTATCAGGCGGAGTTTGCCACCAGGAACGGCGAGTGGACCGAAGTGACCGTGCCCCTCGCCGGCCTCGTCCCGCAATTCCGCGGGCAGAGACTCTCCGGCCCGCCGCTCGATCGCAGCCGGATCGAAGAGATCGGCCTTTCGCTTGCGGACGGCAACCCCGGCGCCTTCGCCCTCGAGGTCGACTGGATCAGGGCCGGGTGAGCGCCCCGAATGCCCTGCCGCCGCTCCCGCCGCCGGGAAGGGCGCGCCGACGAGCTCGCGAGTGGTTGGCGGCGCACCTCGCTCGAGGCCGCCGCCGGCAGCGCGCGCGCCTTGCACGGAGGCGAGTGGCTTGTCATCGGTTCGGCTCTACCCCATGTCCGCGGCCAAATCGCAATCACCCGGCGCGAGCCTGCTCGTATTTCAAAACGGCACCGTGGTCCTCGCCGATCGCACCATCGACGAGGGCATGGTCATCGCGCCCGCGGCGGGCTGATCGCGCCGGGGTTCGTGGACATCCACGTGCACGGCGGCGCCGGCGCGGACTTCATGGACGGCACCGAGGCCGCCGTGCGCACCGCCATCGCCTGCCACGCGCGGCACGGCACGACGACGATTTTTCCCACGACCACCACCGGCACGACCGCGCAAGTCGCCGCGATGCTCGCCGCCACCGCGCGCGTGCAGGCCGCGTGGCAGCCCGCGCACGGCGCGCGCATCGCGGGCGCGCACCTCTACGGCCCGTTCTTCGCCGCCGACAAAGTCGGCTGCCACCGCGCCGACGGCCGCCGCGATCCCACGCGCGCGGAGTGGGAGAGCTATTTCGCCACCGGCATCGTGCGCATCGCGACGTGCGCCGCGGAGCTGCCGGGTGCGACGGAGTTCTACCGCGCCGCACGGCGCCGCGGCTGTTTGGTCACCTGCGGACACTCCAACGCCACCTGGGCCGAGATGGCGCGCGGCTTTCGCGCCGGCCTCCGGCACGTCGATCACTTTTGGTGCGCGATGAGCTCGGTCGGGTCTCTCCGCGCCCGCTGCGGCACGCCGATGCAGGCAAGCATGGAGCAGTTCGTCCTCGCCGAGCCGGAGATGAGCACCGAGGTGATTGCCGACGGCTGCCACCTGTCGCCCGAGCTGCTGCGCTTCGCGTGGCAGGCCAAGGGAGCCGCACGACTCTGCCTCGTGACCGACAGCAGCCGCGCGCTGGATTGCCCGCCGGGCCGCTACCGGTTCGGGCCCGCGGCCGACGGCGAGTGGTTCCGGCACGACGGCGAAGTCGGCCGCATGCCCGATGGATCGGGCCTCGCGAGCAGCACCGCCGGCATGGATCGCATGGTGCGCGTCATGTCGCGGGCGCTGCGCGCGCCGCCGCACGAGGTCATCCGCATGGCTGGCCTCACGCCGGCGGAGCGCGCTGGCATCGCGCACGAGTGCGGCAGCCTCGCCCCCGGCAAGCGCGCCGATGTGCTCGTGCTCGATCGGCGGCTGCGCGTGCGCCGCGTCTTCGTCGGCGGTGTCGCGCTGTCGACCGCGGCACCGTGAGCCTCACCCCCCGCACTTCTGCCTTTCGCTGAAATCGAAATCCACCCACCCATGCCCGCCAACCCCACGCGCTTCCTCCTTGCGGCCGTCGCAGCATCCTGCGCCGCCGGCGTCTCCATCGCCCAGTCGGTCCCCGCCCCCGCGCAAAAAGACGAACCCGTCGCGCTCTCGCCGTTCACGGTCAGCACCGATCGCGACACGGGCTTCGTCGCCGCGAGTTCCCTGGCCGGCGGCCGGCTCGCCACCGATCTGCGCGATACCCCGGTCGCCTATTCCGTGCTGACGCGCGACTTCATCGACGCGCTCCAAATCACCAACGCCTTCGAGGCCGCCGCCTGGTCCCCCAACACCGTCATCTCCATCGCGAGCAACGGCGGCGGCTACGGCGACGATGTCAGCGGCTCGCCCGGCTCCTACAGCGTCCGCGGCGCGGGCGGCGGGCGCGGTCAGCGGAATTTCTTCCCCTACAATTCGCCCAACGACAGCTACGCCGTGGAGCGCTATGATTTTTCCCGCGGCCCCAACGCCATCCTCTTCGGCAACGGTTCCCTCGGCGGCGTCGCGTCCACCATGACCAAGCAGGCGCGCTTCGACGCGCCGTTCACGCAGCTCACGCAGGGCATCGGCTCGTGGCGCAATTTCCGCACGACCCTCGACGTCAACCGTCCGCTCGGTTCCCGCTTCGCCGTCCGCGCCGCGGTGGTGCACGCCGATAGCGAGGGCTGGCGCGACAAGCAGTTCGATGCCATCCGCGCGGCGTTTCTCACCGCGAGCTGGAAGATCGCGCGCCACACCACGCTCCGCCTCGAGGGCGAATACGGCGAAGCCCGCCGCAACCAGACGTTTTCCAACCTGTCCGACCAGCTCAGCGGCTGGGACGGGCGCACCACGTTCTCCGGCCGCGCCGACACCCTGCCCGCCAACGCCAACGCCCTCGGTGTCACCCGCCGCGGCGCCGGCTACCTCGTCTACGATCCGTTCTCCGGCGTGAACGCGATCATGAACTACCAGAACGATCCCATCACGCTCGCGGGCGGCGCCAACAACCAGGTCCCCCTCGCGGGCTTCGT
>JBILLY010000822.1:0-2947 GCA_044375835.1 Opitutaceae bacterium | reverse complement strand
GTTGCCATGCCCCGTCCCGCGCCCCACCGTCCGCCCCATGCACCACCGCCCCGCCTGTCTCCCGTTTCTTCTTTCTTCTTTCTTCCTTCTTCTTTGCCCGTCCGTTCTCCGCGCCGCCGACGACGCCGTCTTCAAAAAACCGTCCGCCGCCCTCGCCGCCCTCGTCGACGCCCCGCTCACGCCCTCCGTCAGCCTGAGCCCCGACAAGCAGCGCCTCCTCCTCCTTGAGCGCCCCGCCCTCCCGCCCGTCGCCGAACTCGCCGAACCCGAACTCCGCCTCGCCGGGCTCCGCCTCAACCCCGCCACCACCGGCCCGAGCCGTGCCGCCTACTACACCGGCATCGTCGTAAAAACCCTCGCCACCGGCGCCGAGCAGCGCCTCGCCGGCCTCCCCGCCGACGGCCGTATCACCCAGCTCGCCTGGTCGACCAAGGGCCGCCACCTCCTCCTCACCCTCACGTTCCCCGACCGCCTCGAACTCTGGCTCGCCGATATCCCCGCCGCCTCCGCCCGCCGCCTCGTCGACCGCCCGCTCAACGGCACCGTCGATTCCCCCGCCTGGGTCGACGACTCCACCATCGTCGCCTCCTTCATCCCCGCGGGCCGCGGCGCCCCGCCCGCCGCCCCGATCGTGCCCGCCGGACCCGTCGTGCAGGAAAACCTCGGAGGCAAACGCCCCGCGCGCACTTACGCCGACATGCTCGCCAACGCCCACGACGAGGCCGTCTTCGAGCACTACGTCACCGCCGAGCTCGCCCTCGTCTCGCTCGAGGGCCGCGTCTCCCCCCTCGGCCTGCGCGGCATCTTCGGCAACGCCGCCCCGTCTCCGGATGGCCGATACCTGCTCGTTTCGCAGTGGACCCGCCCCTACTCGTATCTCGTCCCGGTCACCCGCTTCCCCACCAAAATCACCGTCCACGACCGCAGCGGCAAACTCGTCCACACCGTAGCCGACCTCCCGCTCGCCGAAAACATCCCCATCCCCACCGGCTCCGTCCGCACCGGCCCGCGCAGCGTCACCTGGCGCGCCGATGTTCCCGCCACCCTCAGCTGGGTGCAGGCCCTCGACGGCGGCGACGCCGGCCGCGAAGCCGCCCTGCGCGACGAATGGTTCACCCACGCCGCTCCCTTCACCGGCGCCCCCGTCTCGCAGCAGAAACTCGCCCTCCGCGCCACCGGCGTCACCTGGGGCGACGACCGCCACGCCATCCTCACCGAATACTGGTGGAAGACCCGCAAGGTCCGCACCTGGCTCGTCGCCCCCGGCTCGCCCGGCGCCGCGCCCACGCTCCTCTTCGAGCGCTCGTCCGAGGACCGCTACGGCAACCCCGGCTCGCCCGTCCTCGCCCGCAATCAACTCGGCCGCCTCACGCTCCTCATGAGCGCCGACCGCTCGAAAATCTACCTCGACGGCCCCGGCGCTTCGCCCGAAGGCGACCGCCCCTTCCTCGACGAGTTCGACCTCGCCACCAAGCAGTCGCGCCGCCTCTGGCGCTCCACCGCCCCCTACTACGAAAACTTCATCGCCCACTTTGACGACGGTCTCGTCCGCATCCTCACCCAGCGCGAATCCGTCACCGAGCCCGCCAACTATTTCATCCGCCGTCTCGGCGAGGCCGACGACGCCAAGGCCCTCGCGCCCGTCACGAAATTCCCGAATCCGTATCCGCAGTTCGCCGCCGTCAAAAAGGAACTCGTTACCTACAAGCGCGCCGATGGCGTCGCCCTCAGCGGCACGCTCTACCTCCCGCCCGGCCGCACCGCCCTCGACGGCCCGCTGCCCACGCTCCTCTGGGCCTACCCCCGCGAATACAAGGATGCCGACGCCGCCGGCCAGGTGAAGGAGTCGCCCTACCGCTTCATCCGCGTCAGCCCCCTCGGCCCGCTCCCGTTCTTGCTTTCCGGATACGCCGTCTTCGACGACCCCACCATGCCGATCATCGGCGAAGGCAAGACCGAGCCCAACGACACCTACGTCCAGCAGCTCGTCGCCAGCGCCAAGGCCGCCGTCGACGAACTCGTCCGCCGCGGAGTCACCGACCGCGCGCGCGTCGCCGTCGCCGGCCACAGCTACGGCGCCTTCATGACCGCCAATCTGCTCGCCCACTCCGACCTCTTCCGCGCCGGCATCGCCCGCAGCGGCGCCTACAACCGCACGCTCACCCCCTTCGGCTTCCAGAGCGAGGAGCGCACGCTCTGGCAGGCCCCCGAGGTCTACGCCGCGATGTCGCCCTTCAACCACGCCAACAAAATCAAGGATCCGATCCTCCTCGTGCACGGCGCCGTCGACAACAACCCCGGCACCTTCCCGATCCAGAGCGAACGCTTCTACAATGCCCTCAAGGGCCACGGCGCCACCACCCGCTACGTCCAGCTCCCGCACGAATCGCACGGTTACCGCGGCCGCGAAAACATCCTCCACCTGCTCTGGGAAACCGAGCAGTGGCTCGACACCTACGTGAAACCGCCGCGCAAGGACGCCGCGAAAAAGTAATACCAAGGTCTCTTAACGACCGGACGAATCCGAGGTAGGGCTGGCTCTCCGAGCCGGCCTGGGTTGCAGGGCGCTTTGCCGCCACCTCCACCCGACCGCAGAAAACCAGCCTCGTCCCCGGTGAAGTCCACACTTCAACGGCCGTTGGCCTAAGTCCGTCGTCCGCGTCACCAAACGCGGCCTCTCCGCGCCCATACCCACGGCCGCTCGCCTCGGCGCCGCCGGGCCCGAGCTTGCCGCAACGCGTCACGACGCTCTCGCCCCTGCGCGTCGATCCACCCCGAAGACCTGGCGCTCAACCCTCAGCTCTCGACTCTCAGCTCTGGGCCGAATTCCCGCGCCCTCAGAACTTCAGTCGGCTCAATCGCACCGTCGACTTCACCCGCGTCCGGCCCGTGCCGTCGCGGATCTGCAGCGCCACCGCCGGGTCCGCCGCCGCCCAATCGATCTCGA
>JBILLY010000059.1:0-12174 GCA_044375835.1 Opitutaceae bacterium | reverse complement strand
GGTGGTGGCGCCGACGTTGATCGTGAGATTGTCGCCGGGGATGGCGCCGCCGAAGGTGCCGGTGCCGGAGATGACGCCGGCGGTGGTGCCGTCGTAGATTTTGTCGGCGATGGTGAGGCCGGAAACCGTGATGCCGCGCGGGGCGATCGTGCCGGTGAGCGAGGTCGGCTGCGTGAGGGCGTAGTTCGCGGCGTCGGCCCCGGCGAGAGTGAAGAGGCCGGTGAGCGTGACGGGTTTGTTGGCGGCGGCGTGCTTGTCGGCGTAGGTGCCGGTGACGGCGCCGGTGTTGACGGTGACGACGTCGCCGGCAAACACCGAACTCAGGCCGGTGGCGGTGAGCGGCGCGGCGGTCGTGCCATCGTAGGTTTTGTTGCCGGTGAGGCCGACGAGGCCGACGGTGAAGGGCGTGATGCCGGCGGTGAGGCCGGTGGGCTGGCGGAGGGAGTAGTTGGCGGCATCGGCGCCGCTGATCGCGTAGCCGGTGGCGACGACGGGCTTGGCGGTGCCGACGTTCTTGTCGGCAAACGCGCCCGCGGCGGCGGCCGCGGAGAGCGTGACGAGTTCACCGCCGAGGACGCCCTGGAGCGTGCCGCCGGTGAGGGCGGCGACCGTGGTGGCGTTGTAGACCCGGCTGGCGGCGGAGACGCCGGCGACGGTGACTTCCTTGGCGAGGATGGAAGCGGTGAGGCCGGCGGGAGCGGTGGTGGTGTAGTTCGCGGCATCGGCGCCGGCGAGCGTCACGCCGGTGAGGGTGACGGCTTTGTTGGCGCCGGCGTTTTTGTCGGCGAACGCGGCGCCGATGGCGCCGACGTTGACGGTGAGCGCATCGCCGGCGATGGCGCCGCCGAAGGTGGCGGTGCCGGAGACGACGCCGGCGGCGGTGCCGTCGTAGACTTTGTCGGCGACGGTGAGGCCGGAGATTGCGACGGGACGAGGCGCGATGGTGCCGACCAGAGCGGTCGGTTGCGTGAGCTGGTAGTTGGCGGCGTCGGCGCCGGTGAGGCCGAAGAGGCCGGTGAGGGTGACGGCCTTGTTGGCGGCGGCGTTTTTGTCGGCGTAGGTGCCGCTGACGCCGCCGGTGGTGGCGGTGACGACATCGCCGGCGAAGACGGAGTTCAGGCCGGTGAAGGTGAGCGGGGCGGCGGTGGTGCCGTCGTAGGTCTTGTTGGCGGACAGGCCGACGAGGCTGAGCGTGAAAGGCGTGATGGCGGCGGTCAGGCCGGCGGGTTGTTGGAGCGTGTAGTTGGCGACGTCGGCGCCGCTGAGAGTGTAGCCGGTGACGGTGACGGGCTTGGCGGTGCCGGCATTTTTGTCGGCGAAAGTGCCGGCGGCGCCGGCGGTGCCGAGGACGACCGCGTCGGTGCCGAGGAGACCTTGCAAGGTGCCGCCGGTGACAGTGGCGACGGTGGTGGCGTTGTAGACGCGGTTGGCGGCGGTGGCGCCGGCGACGGCGAGAGGGGCCGGCGTGATGGCGGCGGTGAGGCCAAACTGCGCGGACAGGTAGTTGGCGGCATCGGCGCCGGTGATCGTGACACCGGTGGCGGTGATCGGTTTGGCGGCGCCGACGTTTTTGTCGGCGAACGCGTAGCTCAAGGCGGCGGCGTTGATGGTCGCGGCATCGCCGGGGAGAATGCCGGAGAAACTCGGGGTGCCGGTCACGGTGGCGACGGTGGTGGCGTCGTAGATTTTGTTTTGCGCCGTCAGACCCGAAACGGTGAGCGGCCGGGCGGTGATGGTCCCCGCGAGGCCCGCGGGCGGGAGCAGCGTGTAGTTGCCGGAGTCCGCGCCGCCGAGGGTGAGACCGGTGAGCGTGGCGGGCTTGGCGGTGCCGACGTTTTTGTCGGCGAAGGTGGCGGCGGCGGTGCCGACGAGCGCGACTTGGTCGGTGCCGAGCGGCGCGATGGCGGCGGTGCCGGAGAGAACGGCGGTCGCGGTGGCGTCGTAAACGCGGCTCGCGATGGTGAGGCCGCTCAAGGTGAGCGCGGCGGGCGTGATGTTGGCCGTGAGCCCGGCGGGCTGGCTAAGGGTGTAGTTCGCGGCGTCGGCGCCGGTCAGCGTGTAGCCGAAGACGGTGACGGGTTTGGCGGTGCCGACGTGCTTGTCGGCAAACGAGGCGCTCGCGGTGCCGCCCAGCGCGACGGTGTCGCCGGCGAGCGGCGCGATGGCGGCGGTGCCGGCGAGCGTGGCGACGGTGGTCGCGTTGTAGGCGCGATTGGCGGCCGTGACGCCGGTGACGGCGAGCGGGCGCGGCGTGATGGCGGCGCTGAGGCTCGAGACGGCGAGCTGGTAGTTGGCCGCATCGGCGCCGCCCAACGTGAGGCCGGCGACGGTGACGGGTTTGGCGGTGCCGGCGTTTTTGTCGGCAAACGTCGCCGTGGGCGTGCCGGAGAGCGTCACCGCATCGGAGCCGAACGGCGTGATGGCGGCGGTGCCCGTAAGCGTGGCGGTGCGCGTGCCGTCATAGACGCGGCTCTGCGCGACGAGGCCGGCGAGGGTGAGCTGCGCAGGCGTGATGGCGGCGGTGAGACTGGGCAAAACCAGGGAGTAGTTGGCGGCCTGCGCGCCGGAGAGGCCGAAGCCCGTCAGCGTGATCGGCTTGGCGGTGCCGACGTTGCGGTTGGCGAATGCGCCGGTCGCGGTGAGCGTGCCGGTAAGGGTGACGGCATCGCCGCCGAGCGGCGAAATCGTCGGGGTGCCGGTGAAGGTGGCCACGGTCGTGCCGTCGTAGGCGCGGCTGACGGCGGTGAGACCGGTGAGCGCGAGCGGGGCGGCCGTGACGGTGAGTTGGCCCGTGCCGCTCGGCACGAGGGTGTAGTTGTTGTCGGAGCCGCCGGTGCCGGTGAGGGTGTAGGTGCCGACATTGGACGCCGCGACGGCGGTGGTCGTGACGGACGGGGCGACATCGAGCACGGCGGCGGTATCGCCGGTGACGAAGCCGGTGTAGGTAAACGCGAACGTCGGGTTGGCCGCGCGGTAGACGCGGGTGGCGTCGTTGGGGCGGTAAGTGAGCGTGGCCTTGTTGACCGTGAGGTTGCCGGCCGCACCGGTGCTGACGGCGACGCCGAAGACGCCGCCGGTCGTGACGGACGATTTGGCGACGGCGGTGATGCCGCCGGCATAAGTGCCGGCATGCGCGAAACCGCCGGTGCTGAACGGGACGGCGCCGGCGAGTCCGGTGGTGACGAGATTGGGAAGATCGGCGCTGCCGATGCCGAAGACAGTCTGCGAGACCGCGCTGCCGCCGAGGGTGAGGCTGGTGAGCGAGAGGTTGGCGGAGACCGGCTGGCCGTAGGTGATGGTGGCGTTGCCGACGGACACGCCGAGGGAAGGCTGCACGGAGTAGATGAAACCGTTGCCGGCGGGCAGCCACGAGGGGGAGAGATCCGCGACGTTGAAGGTCTTGTTGTAGTAAACCCAGTTGCGGCCGGCGGTCGCGAGGTCGGGCTGGAGATTGCCTGCATCGGGCGCGCCGGTCTGGTTGGGCGTGGTGGCGTAGACTTGGTAGCGGCCGGGGTTGACGGCGGCGAATTGGAACGGGCTGCTGCTGCCGGTGCGGTTTTCGAAACGATCGGCGGCGTTGATCAGGAGATTGCCGGTGCCGAGGTTGAGCGTGACGCCGACGTTGCCGGCGTCGCGGCCGAGAACGACGACTTTTTCGCCGGCGTCGCGGTAGGTGGTGTTGGCGCGGGGGTCGGCGGCGATGAGGGTGAGGTTGCCGTTGTCGGTGAAGATGGAGGCGTTGACGAGGATGCGGCGGCCGGCGAGGAGCGTGAGGTTGCCGCCGTTGCCGGTGGGGTTGTTGACCGTGATCGGCGAGGAGACGGTGATGTCGTTGTTGGCCTGGAGGGTGATCGAGGTGCCGAGGGAGAGGGAGGCGGCGAGGGAGGCGGCGGAGATGTTGAGATTGGCGGACGGGCCGGCGGCGAACGTGGCGCGGCCTTCGAGATCGAAGGGGCCGGAAAAAACGTAGACCGGGCGGGCCTCGGGATAGCCGCCGCTGCCGGAGGTGGAGCCGGCGATCAGGGTGTTGCCGGAAAGGGCGATCTGGCCGCCGAAAGGAATGTCGTTGATGCTCGCGGTGGGAAGGAGCGACGCGACGGCGTTGGCGGAGCCGTTGCGCCAGCCGCCCTGTTTCTGGAAGATAAACACCGGGGAGAAGGGGTTCGAGTTGCCGCCGTAGACAAAGAACGGCGAGCCCGAGCCGGGGCTGCTCACCGCGATGGTGGTGCCGTCGACCGCGACATCGAAACCGAAGTTCTTGGCGGTCGTCGGGGCGGTGCGTCGCGCTGGTAGCCGATGGCGAGGGTGTTGCCGCTCAAGCCGAGCGACAGGCCGAAGCCGACGCTGTCCTGCGCGGCATTCAGAATCGTGCCGGCGGCGAGGCGCGTCGCGGTCGCGGTGGACCAGTTGTTGGCGAGGTTTTCGAAAACGAAAACGTTGTAGTTGCCGATGGCGTCGAGCGACGGCCCGCCCGCTTGCTGGACCGACTGATTGACCGCGAGGGTGTTGCCCGAGAGCGCGATGCTGAAACCGAAGTTGTCGGCGGTGCCGGCGACCCCCAGCGGATTGCGCAAAAAGGTCGGACCGGAGAGACCGGAGCCGATGTTGGTGAAGACGCCGACTTTGCCGAGCGCGTTGGGGCCGGCCTGCGGCGCGCCAAACGCGAGCGTGGTGCCGTCGAGGGCGATGGACTGGACGTAGGAGGCGTCGTCGAAAAACGACACTTGGTTGGCGGTGCCGTTGCGCCAGGCCGTGCCCTTGTCGAAGAGATGGATACGACTCAACGTGCCCCCATTGGCGACGCTGACCGAGGCGAGGCGGTTGCCGCTCAGCGCGAGGTGGTGGCCCAAGCCGACACTGGGGCCGCCGATGCCGCCGGAGAGAGTGGCGGCCAGCGCGCCGTTCTCGTAAACGTAAACGCGGCCGCCGTTGGAGCCAGCGGACGCTTGGTCGCCAAAGTAGGCGTCGCCGATCGCGTAGGTGCCGCCGCTCACCGCCACGTCGACGCCGAAGGAGGAGGCGGCAAACGGCTCGGCGGGGCGCAGGGTCGTCGACTCGGTCCAGATGCCGCCGGTGCGGCGGAATTGGAGCACGGTGCCGTTGTCGCGGCGGCCGTTGGGAGCGTCGGTCCACGGGGCGCCGACGACGAGGTAGTCGCCATCGACGGCGAGAGACATGCCGAGGCCGGGGCCCTGCGTCGCGAAGGTCGTATTGCGCACCAGAACGGGAGCGAGGTTGCTGGCCGAGGCCCAACCGCCCGCGGGCTCCTGGAAGGCCGCGAAGCCTCCGGAAAAACTGTTCCGGAAGCCATCGCCGACGACGAGCGTGTTGCCGGAGACGGCGATGGCGCGAGCGTTGTTGCTGATCGCCGTGAGATTGAGGCCGAGCGAGGTAGCGCCGAGATACGAGATCGGGATGTTTCCGCCCGGCTCGCTGAAGCGGAGCATGTCCACGGAATTGGAGCGATTCGGGATGAAGAGGGTCGAGCCGCGGGCCGCCATGCCGAGGCCGTTGAGCGAAAAGGCGTTGGGCAGGATATTGGGGAAGTCGCGGATCTGCGACTGGGTGCGATCGAGGACGGTGAGGTCGTCTGACTCCGCGGAGCCGCCGTAGGTGACGTAGAGCAGGGGGCCGGCGGGCTCGATGGCGTCGCCGAAGCGCATGCCGGAGACGGAATTCGTCGGCCGGTATTCGCCGTAGAAACCGAACGTGCTGCCGTTGGACAAAATGTGGGTGAAGTAAATGGCGCCGACGCTCGAGGTCGTGAAGAAGGCGGCGCCCGGATCGGCGGCGTAGAGCATCAGCGTGCCGCGGTCGTTATCGAGGCGGAAGCGATAGTTGTTGTTGGTGCCGCCGGAGCCGGCCGCGCCGAACTCATTGGAGGCGCCGGACGGGCGGGTGAGCGTCGCGGTGAGGTTGGTCTGGCCGCTGCGCCAACCGGTGCCTTTGGCAAAAACAAAGGCGTTGCCGTGGCCGGCGGCCATGACGGCGGCGATGTTGCCCTCGATTTGCACGCCTTGGCCGAAGGATGAGCCGACGGGGGCGGCGTTGGCGGTGAGGCGGGCGGCGATCTGGCCGGACTCGAAGATGTAGGCGGCGTTGGCGCGCGGGGACCCCACAATCAGCGTCTCGCCGCTGAGATCGAGGTATAGGCCGAAGTTGATGTCGTCCTGGTTATCGTCGGTCGGACGCGCGCCGACGCTCTGGGTAACGCTGCGCACCTCGCTGATCGTATCCGTGAGTGTGCCGATGGTGATGTTCTTCGGATCGAGCAGCCACTGGCCGTTTACGCCGGAGCCGGAGCGGGCCGAAGCGTCCACGGTGCCCGAGACACCGAGACCGGTGAGGCCGGAGGTCTCGACCAAGCCGCCGTCGCCGGAGGCGAGCCCGCCGCGGGCGGTGATCGTGCCGGCAAACTCCGTGGTGCCGTCGGCCCAGGCGATGACGATGCCGCCCTTGCCCGCCTCACCGGTCGCATCGGCGGAGAGCACGGTCCTGTCGCTGATGTAGGTGCGCTGGGCGTTGGCCGAATCGCGCAGCGGAGAGGTGACCTCGCCGGTCCAGATCGCGCCGCCCTGGTAACCGCCGCCGACGAAAATTTTTCCGCCCTGCGTCGCGCCGTCGGCTTTGACCGAGGCGCCGAGCAGACTGAGGCGTTGGCCCAAAATGCCGATTTGTCCGCCGCTCGTGCCACCGGTGGCGGCGAGTCGCCCCGAGAGAATCACTTTGCCCGAGCCGCCACCGAGAGCGATCTCGCCGCCGGCCGTCGCGCCGGAGGCATCGATCACACCGGCGGAGGTGAAGAGCACTTCGCTGTTGGCCTGGATGGCGATCGTGCCGCCGGCGCCGGCGGTGCCGCGGGCGAGCATCTCCGTGTCGGTCGTGATCGCGTCGGTGGTGATGCGAATCGTGCCGCCGACGGCACCGGAGACATCCTGCGTGCCGCCGTAGTTTTCGACGGCCGCCGCGGTGATCGCGATGTCGCCGCCCACGGTGCGGCCGTCGGCGTCGGTCCGCGTGGCGGTGACGGTGCCGGTGCTCTGCACGGTGCCGCCCTCGGCGGTGAGAAAGACCTTGCCGCCCTCGTTCTTCACGCCGGTGGCCTGGATGAGGCCGGTGTTGTTGCCGGCGAGCGCGTAGATGTTGCCGTTGTGGGTGCGGAGTTCGGCGACGAGGGAGAGCAGGCGGCCGGAGGTGGTGACGTCGTTGCCGCGCTCGCCGAGGCTCACGGCAAAGGCGCCGTTCATCCAGCTGACGTCGGTCAGCACGTCGATCCGCTGACCCGCCACCAAGCCGACGCGGCCCGCCGCGGCCTCGATCTCGCCGCGGTTGGCGACGGTGTAGCCCGCGAGGAACACATTGCCGCCGGTGGAGGAGATTTTGCCGAGGTTGGTGACGCCGGTCTTTTCCTGCCCGAAGAGCGAGAAGCCGCCGCCATCGAGGAAATCGGCGTCCGCGATGTCGCGGGTCGAGCCGACGAAAGAGCCGCCGGTGAGCACGCGGCCGTTTTCACCGATGATGATGCCGTTTTTGTTGAGCAGAAACAGGCTGCCGGTGGCGCTGAGCGTGCCGTCGATCCGCGAGGCGGTGAGGCCGGTGACGCGGTTGAGGGTGGCGCCGGTGCCGTTGTTGAAATGCACGCCGTTGCCGGTGCCGATGCTGAAGGAGTTCCAGTTCACGATGCCGTGCGGCGTGGTCTGGTTGACCGTCATTTGCGACGGCGTCGTGCTCACTTTGACGTCGCCGTGGACGACGGTCGGAGCCTCGGGCAACTGGGCGGGCAAGCGCGGCGCCAGCAACGTGGCGAACAAGGCGCCGGCGCGGGCAAGGCCGGCGGCACGAGAGCGGGTTGATGCGGAGATCACTGGAAAAAGGGGAGCGGAAAGTCGGCGGGACCAAGGCCCGGACGTCCCGTCGCGCGGGTGTGCTCGCGCCCAGCCCCAACGGGCCGAACGGGACCTACCCGGAGTTCCGGGGACGACCGGACGACCCCGGCCGGGAACGCGCGCGCGCTCAAAGCCATTGTGACCAAACGCAGCCCCGGCGTGACAAACCGCCCCGCCCGTTCGGGCCGGCCCCCCGGAAACCGCGGCGGCGACCGGCGCCTCAGGCGCGCTTCGCCGCAAACACCGCGCGCAACGCCGCCGTGGCACGATCAAGGTCGGCCTTGGTGGCGATCAATGGCGGGAGCATCCGGATCGTGTTTCCACCCGCGCTCGGACAAAGCAGCCCCTGGTCGCGCAGCGCCGCGACGTAGGGAGCGGGATCGGAGTGCAGTCCGATGCCGAGCATGTAACCCCGGCCGGTCACCGCCCGCACTTGGGCCGGGAAGTCGGTGATGAAGCGGGACAGCTCGGCCTTCCAAGCGGCGCCGAGGGCGGCGACCTTGGCGATCAGATCGTCGCGCTCGATCACATCGAGCACCGCCAGCGCGGCCGCGCAGGCGAGCGGCGTGCCGCCGAAGGTCGTCCCGTGCGAACCGGGCGTGAACAGGTCCGCATGGCGCTCCGCCGTCCAGATCGCGCCCATGGGGTAGCCGTTGGCGATGCCTTTGGCCATGCCGACGGCGTCGGCCCGCACGCCCGAATGTTGGAACGCGTAGAAGGCCCCGGTGCGGCCGATCCCGCACTGCACCTCATCGAGCAGCAGCAGCAGATTGTGGCGGTCGCAGAGCTGCCGCAGGCCCCACAGGAACTCGTCGGTGCAGGGCGTCACGCCGCCCTCCCCCTGCACGGTCTCGACAAATATCGCCGCGGTGGCGTCGTCCACGAGGTCGGCGAAGCTCGCGAGGTTGTTGATCTCGCCGAAGGCGAAACCGGGCACGAGCGGGCGAAAGCCCTTCTGGATCTTCTCCTGCGGGGTCGCGCTCATGCCGCCGAACGTGCGGCCGTGGAAGGCGTTTTTCGCGCAGATGATTTTGAAGCACTTTCCTTCCTCGCCGGCTTTGCGGACGCCGTGCAACCGCGCGAGCTTGATCAACGCTTCGTTCGCTTCCGCGCCGGAGTTGCAGAAAAACACGCGGCCCGGACCCGCATGGCGGATCAAGCGGCGCGCGAGTTCGCCCTGGTTGGGATTGCGGTAGAGGTTGCTGACGTGGATCAGCTCGCCGGCTTGCCGCCGGATCGCCTCGACCCACACGGGGTGGCAGTGCCCGAGCGCGTTGACCGCGATGCCGGAAGCGAAGTCGAGATACTCCTTGCCGGTGTCGTCCCAGACGAGCACGCCCTGGCCGCGCACCAACGTGAGCGGGGCCCGCGCGTAGTTTTTCATCACATACGCGTCGTAGAGCTCGGCGGTGTTGGTGCGGACGATGGAAGGACTGGTCATGGGAAGTGAAAGTGAGAGTGAGTGGGAGGGGAGGCGGAAGTTTTTTCGCGCGGCTCACCCGTTCACCGTCAGTCTCCCTTTCCCGTTCACTGTCTCTGCCGCGGTCCGCCGGCTCACCCGTGCACGATTTCCGTGCCCGTGCCTTGGTCGGTGAAAATCTCGAGCAGCAGCGAGTGCGGCAGGCGTCCGTCGATGAAGTGCACCCGCTGCACGCCTTCCTGCAGCGCGCGCACCGCGCTCTGCACCTTGGGCCGCATGCCCTTGTCGATCACGCCCTTCTTCTTGAGGTCGTCGACCTGCGAAATCTTGAGCGTGGAAATCAGCGACTCCGGGTCGGAGGGATTCGAGAGCAGGCCGGGGACGTCGCTCATGTAGACGAGCCGGCGCGCGCGCAGGGCGCTGGCCACGCGGCCCGCCGCGAGGTCGGCGTTGATGTTGTAGGGCTTGCCGTCGTAGCCCTCGGCCACGGGCGAGATGATCGGGATGAAGCCCTCGCCGATTTCCTTCTTGATGACCTTCACCTTCACTTCGGTCACGTCGCCCACGTAGCCGAGATCGACCGTGTTGCCGTCGTCGTCGGTCGTGAGCTTCTGGCAGACGAGCACGCTGTCGCCGGCGAGGCCCTTCGGCTTGCCCTTCGCCGTGGCCACGGCGTCGCACACGTCCTTGTTCACGATCTCGTCGAGCGTCTTCTTCACGACCGCGATCGTGGCCTCGTCGGTGACGCGCAGGCCGTTCACGAAATTTGCCTTCAGACCGGACTCGGCCATCGCCTTGGTGATCGCCTTGCCGCCGCCGTGCACGACGACGACGTTGATCCCGACCGCGGCGAGGAACGCGATGTCGTAGGCGACCCGCGACCGCACGGTGGGATTGGGGTCATCCATGAAGCTGCCGCCGTATTTGACGACAAAGGTCGAGCCCCGGAAGTCCTGGATGTAAGGCAGCGCTTCGAGCAGCACCTTCGCTTTGGCGGTGATTTCGGCGACGTTCATCGGCGCGTTCAGGACGCGCGGCACGCGGCCGCGAGGTGGTGGTGGGGAACGGAAAGAGCGTTCACTGGTTCGGAAAGAAGCAGCGACTAAGCCACACGCGTCGCGCATTTCCACAAAAATTTCGCGCGCCGCCGCTCGCGCGTGCACACGGCGTTCCCGCGCCGGCGCCGGCGCGACCGATCCGCGCGGCCCGCGCGCCGCCGCGTGCCCGCCAAATTTCTTCTTCACACGCCGCCGCGCGCCGCCCACTTCTCTCGCGTGCCCAGCACCTCCCTCACGTTCGCCGACCGCAATGCGCACCGCGCTTGGCTCGCCGCGCAGGCCGCCCTGCCCGCGGGCTTCCGCGTCGGCACCACGCGCTTCGAGTTCATGCCCATCGAGGCGCCGAAGCCCGCGAAGATGACGCTCACGCTGCTCGCGCTCGACCAGCCGACGACGGCGTTCGCCGCGATGTTCACGCGCAACGCCTTTCCCGGCGCACCCGTGATCGTCGGCCGCAAGCGCCTCGGCGAGCCGTCGCTCGGCGCCGTCATCATCAACAACAAGATCTCCAACGTCTGCGCCCCCGGCGGCGTCGCCACCTCCGAGCGCATCTGCGCCGCCACCGCCGCCGCGCTCGGCTTCTCCCCCGGCCAGGTGCTGCCCAGTTCCACCGGCGTCATCGGCTGGTCGCTCCCCGCCGATGCGATGATCGCCGCGCTGCCGCAGGCCGTCGCCGCGCTCGCCGGCGGCAGCGTGCTGCCCGCCGCCGAAGGCATCGTCACCACCGACCTCTACCCGAAAATCCGCCGCGCCGAAGTCGGCGGCGGCAGCATCGTCGGCATCGCCAAGGGCGCCGGCATGATCGAGCCGAACATGGCCACGATGCTCGTGTATCTGCTCACCGATATCGCCGTCCCCCGCGCCGAGCTGCGCCAGATGCTCTCCCGCGCCGTCGACTCGAGTTTCAACGCCATCAGCGTCGACAGCGACACGAGCACCTCCGACACCGTCGTTGCCCTCTCCTCCGGCAAGGTGCCGTTCAACGACTGGGGCACCTTCGAGCGCGGCCTGCACCAAGTCTGCCGCGACCTCGCCGAAGATGTCGTGCGCAACGGCGAGGGCGTGCGCCACGTGATCCGCGTCACCGTGCGCAACGCCGCCAGCCTCGGCCTCGCCCGCGCCCTCGGCAAAGCCGTCGTCAACGGCCCGCTCTTCAAGTGCGCCGTCGCCGGCAACGACCCCAACGTCGGCCGCCTCATCCAGGCCATCGGCAAACACGTGGGCGCGCACGCCGCCGGCACCGACCTTTCCAAACTCAGCGCGCGTATGGGCGGCATCGAGATTTTCGCCAACGGAGTGTTCCAACTCGACCCGGCCAAGGAAGCCGGCCTCGTCGCCCATCTGAAGGGCGCCGAGCTCTACACGAGCCAGCCGACCGCCGACGGCATCTTCAGCGCGCCCGTCGACTTTCCGCCGCACGAACGCGCCGTGGAACTCGAGATCGATATCGGCAACGGCGCCGCGTCGGCCTCCGTGATCGGCGGCGATCTCACGCACGAATACGTGAGCGAAAACGCCGACTACCGGAGCTGAGGCGTGACGCAAGGCGGGGACGTCGAAGCGCCCCGGCATCGCGATTTTTCCGCGGCGCTTCCGTCGGGGCGCCCCGACGGGCGGGCCAACGCCCTCGCCCTCCCTCGCCGCGATCTCAACCGAGTCCCGCCGTCTCCTCGAAGCCGCACCAGAGATTCATGATCTGCACGGCCTGTCCGCTGGCGCCTTTCACGAGGTTGTCCTCGGCCACGGTGATGACAAAGTTGCCCGTGCGCGGATCGTGCACGGCGGACATATCCACGCGGTTGGTGCCGAC
>JBILLY010000821.1:0-2949 GCA_044375835.1 Opitutaceae bacterium | reverse complement strand
CCGTCTCGATCAACAACCCCGTCGCCGGCCAGACCTACGGCGCCGGCACCGCCATCCCCTTCACCGCCACCCCCGTCGGCGGCAACGGCCCCATCGCCCAAGTCCAATTCTTCGTCAACGGCACCCCCCTAGGCGCCGCCGATATCACCGCCCCGTATTCCGCCACCTGGACCCCCGGCGCCCCCGGCACCTACACCCTCCTCGCCATCGCGACCGATAGCGCCGGCCTCTCCTCGTCCAGCTCGGCCACCCTCGCCGTCACCATCTCCGGCAACAGCGCCCCCACCGTCGCCATCACCAGCCCGCCCAGCGGCACCAGCGTCAACGGCGGCGCCACCGTCAACCTCACCGCCGCCGCCGCCGATGCCGACGGCACCGTCGCCTCCGTCCGCTTCCTCGCCAACGGCAACATTGTCGGCACCGCCAGCGCCATCCCCTACACCGCCCCCTGGGTCCCCAGCGCCGCCGGCACCTACACCGTCACCGCCCAAGCCACCGACAACAGCGGCAACGTCACCAACTCCGCCCCCATCACCGTCACCGTCGTCGCCAACCGCTCGCCGGTCGTAAACCTCACCGCCCCCGGCAACGGCGCCACCGTCCGCGTCTCCAGCGCCGTCAACCTCAACGCCACCGCGACCGACGCCGACGGCACCATCGCCTCCGTCCAATTCTACGCCAACGGCCTTGCCGTCGGCGCCGCCGACACCACCGCCCCCTACACCACCGCGTGGACCCCCGGGGCGGAAGGCATCTACCGCATCACCGCCATCGCGATCGACAACTCCGGCGCCGCCACCACCTCCGGTGCCGTCACCGTCCTCGCCGTCATCCCCGGCGCCAACGGCGCCGACATCATCTACACCGGCCAATATCAGGGCCTCGGTGAGTCCGGCCGCTTCGCCGCCATCAACGTCCGCGGCACCTCCGCCACCTTCATCGCTTACTCCACGCTGCCCGCCGGCCGCATCTACTTCTACTCCGGCATGGAGGTCGACTCCACCGGCGGCTTCGCCCGCTTCGACGACCTCGGCCGCGCCCTCATCAGCGGCAACGTCACCGACACCGGCGCTGTCGGCACCCTCGACTCCGGCCGCGTCACCTTCATCGGCACCGTCGGCTTCGGCACCGGTGCCGGCGTCGCCTCCGGTTACTACAACGGCGGCCTCAACAACCGCCCCGACTCCACCTTCACCGCCATCGTCGGCCCCGACGGCTCCATCGCGATCTACGCCGCCGACGGCTCGTTCCGCGACGCCGGCACCGGCACCGTCGCCGCCAACGGCAACTTCACCGTCGTCACCCAAGCCGGCGTCCGCTTCGTCGGCCGCGCCGATCCCGCCTCCGGCTTCCTCACCGGCACCATCACCGGCGGCCCCGGCGGTGGCTTCACCGCCGCGGTTTCCTCCGGCGTCTCCTTCAGCGACGGCTTCCTGAAAAATCTCAGCACCCGCGGCCAAGTCGGCACCGGTGCCAACATTCTCTTCGCCGGCTTCGTCATCTCCGGCGACACGCCGAAACGCGTCCTCATCCGCGCCATCGGCCCCTCGCTCACCGCCTTCGGCGTCACCGGCGCCCTCGCCGACACCCAGCTCCAGCTCTTCAACGGCAACACCCTCCTCCAGACCAACGACAACTGGGGCGGCGCCGCCGCGATCAGCACCGCCGCCAACCTCGTCGGCGCCTTCCCGCTCGAGCCCGGCAGCCGCGATTCCGTCATCCTCGCCACCCTCCCGCCCGGCGGCTACACCGCCCAGATCAGCGGCGTCGGCGGCACCACCGGCGTCGCCCTCGTGGAACTCTACGACACCGACACCCTGCAGCCCTTCGCCGCGCAAAAGGTGACCAACGTCGCCACCCGCGGTGTCGTCGGCAGCGGTGCCAACCAGCTCATCGCCGGCTTCGTCGTCACCGGCAACACCGCCAAGAAGGTCCTCATCCGCGCCGTCGGCCCCACCCTCGGCGCCGCGCCCTTCAACGTCGGCGGCGTCCTCGCCGACCCGCAACTCCGCCTCGTCCAGGGCGCCACCACCATCGTGCGCGAAAACGACAACTGGGAGACCGGCAACGACGCCGTGCAGCTCCGCGAAGCCGCCGCCAAGGTCGGCGCCTTCCCGCTCGCTACCGGCGGCCGCGACGCCGCGATGCTCATCAATCTCCCGCCCGGCTCCTACAGCGCCCAGGTCACCGGCCCCGGCACCACCACCGGCATCGCCCTCGTCGAAGTCTACGAGATCCCGTAACCGCCGGCCCCGCGTCCGCGCCGCTACCCCGCCCCGAGGCCGTAGGGCCGGACCTTGGTCCGGCCGGCGCGCAGCCTCCCGAGCCCCCGGGCGCTGGTGGGCCGCAGGCATCCGGTCGGGGCGAGTTGCAGGGACCCAGCCTGACTGAGCCCGAGGCCTCCGCGCGGGGCATTTTTGTCCGCACCCGGAAACCGTGTTCGCCTCCGTCCTTTGCTCTCTTGGTCCTTTGGTCCCCGCCCGCGCTACCAAAGCCCGCCCATAAACCCCGTCGCCGCCTTCACCGCGACCACCCCGAGATTCTTCGCCGCGTGTGCCGCGAAACACGGCAACAGTGACCGCGTCGGATTCCACGGCCCTAGCCGCGCCGCGTAAAACCACAGCGACGCCGCCAGCACCGCCGCCGTGCTGAACCAGCCCTTCGCCGTCAGCGTCAGCTCGAATCCCGCATCCTCCCAGCGCCACAGGAACGGATGCAGCGCCGCAAACACCGCCGAGGCCCCTAGCGCGCCCGCCCACATCACCGCGCGTCCGTGCCGCTCCACCACGAGCCAACCGCGGAAAATCAGCTCCTCGATCACCGGCGCCGCCAACACCGCATACGCCGCAAACAACCACGTCATCGTCGACTGCTCCGCGTCGAGTCCCAGCGCCCGCTCTCCCGCTGTCTCCAGGGCCACGATCACCAGCGCCCCCGCCACCGCGATGC
>JBILLY010000820.1:0-2950 GCA_044375835.1 Opitutaceae bacterium | reverse complement strand
GGCGTGACCTCGCGGGACTTCAGGTCGGCTTTCGGGAGGGTGACCGTCTCCGTCATCGTGCGGACGACGAGGGCGGTGTCGGTTTCCTTTTCGACCATGCCGGCGATGACCGTGCCGTCGCGCTTGGTGACGAGGTTGAGCTGGAAATCGGTGCCGACGACGGCGTTGGGGTCGATGATGTTCTCGAGGAAATACTCGAGACCGTTGCGCCAGGTGCCGTTGAGGTTGGGGCCGAGCTTGCCGGCGGAGCTGCCGGCGTCGAGGGCGTGGCAGGAGAGGCAGACCTTTTCGAAGACGGCGCGGCCGGCCTTGGCGTCGTAGCTCCAGAGCGGGGCGCCGCGGTAGAGGTCGCGGATGCGGGCGATGCTGGCCTTGGCGTCGGCGCTGGTCTCGCCGGTGCGGCCCCAGACGCGGTCGAGGGCGCGGGTGACCTCGCCGTGGCGGAGGTTGCGCAGCTGGCGGGCGTGGAGGGCGGTGAGGTTTTTCTTGTCGAACTGGCCGGCCTCGACGGCGCGGAGGAGGGCGAGGGCGAGGGGCGGTTTCGCGGTGAGCGCGGCGAGGGCGGCGGTGCGTTCGGCGGGCGCGAAGGACGCGAACTTGGCGATCAGGCCGGCGGCCACCGCGGCGCTGTCGGCGGCGTTGGCGAGGAGCGGAATGACGGCGGCGCGGAGCTGGGAGTCGTCGAGGAGGCGGATGAGCAGCGCGGTCGACTCGGTGTCGCCGGCGCGGCGGAGCAGGTCGAGGGCGCGGCGGCGCTCGGCGAGCGGGGTGGAATTGTCGGCGAGGCGGGCGCGGACGGGAGCGAGCACGGCTTTGTCGCCGAAGAGGGCGGCGAGTTGTTCACAGGCGCCGCGGAGGGCGCCGTCGGAGGACGTGGAGAAACGGGCGGTGACGGCGTCCCAGCCGGCGGGGGCGCGGAGGCCGGCGTCGGATTCGAGGGAGAAGGCGAGCGTGCGCAGCGTGCGGGCGGCGACGGCGTCGGACATCGCGGCGGACGTGGCAGCGGGGGACGTCCCGGCGCGCACGAGCCGGGCTGCGATTTCGTCGCGGCCGGCGGCTTGGCGGGCGGCGAACCAGCGGATCGAATCGGCCAGCGTGGGCAGGGGCGTGCGGTCGGCGAGGTCGAGGGCGCGCGGTAGATCGGTGGCGACGGCGGGCGCGAGGGCGAACCAGATCATTTTCGGGAGGTAGCGGTCGGCGGCGTCTTCGGCGCGGGCGGCGAGCGCGGCGCCGACGGCCCAGCGCTGGGCGAGCGGGAGCGCGGGGACGGCGCTGGCGACGGCGAGGCGGACGTGCGCGGACGGGTCGCGCGCGGCAAGGGTGGCGAGGCGTGCGGCGAGGGCGGCGGGATCGGCGGCGGGCGGGGTGACGGCGGCGGCGGGCGGGGCGGTTAACCCAGGCCGGCTCGGCGAGCCGGCCCCACCTTCGGTCATGAGCTGGATCGCCCAGGCGCGGACGTATTCGGAGTTGTGCGCGAGGGCGGACTGGAGGCGGACGGCGTCGAGTTGGCCGACGACGTGGAGGGTCCAGAGGGCGCGGAGCTGCGACGGCACGTCGGCGGCCGTATCCGAAGCTTGGGCACGGAGGGCGGCGAGGGCGGGGGCGTCCAGCGGGCGGGCGGCGGCGCGCTCCTGGAGGAGGCGGCGGGCGGTGCGGACGAACCACTCGCTCTTGTGGGTGTGGAGCGCGGCGAGTTCGGCGTCGGTGCGGGCGCCGAGGTCGACTTTCACCGGCTTGTAGGTGGCGGCCCAGCTCAGGCGGTAGAGCCGGCCGTTGGTGCGATCCCAGATCTCGTCGCGGGGGTTGTGGCAGTGCTGGGTGTCGCTCCAGTCGATGGAGTAGACGGCGCCGTCGGGGCCGTATTGGAGATCGACGGGGAGGTAGGTGGGGTCGGGGACGAAGCTGAGGTCGTAGCCGGCGTGGAAGGTCTCGTAGGCGGAGCCGGTGCGGACGTTGGTCTGGTGGTTGATCTGGTGGCCGTGGAGGTTGTGGGTGAAGAGGTGGTCGCGGTAGGTGTCGGGCCAGTTGTCGCCGAGGTAGATCATGGTGCCGACGTGGGAGTGGCCGCCGTAGACGGCGGTGGTGCCCGGCTTGCCGGCGCCGCCCTCGCCGCTGTCGTAGCGGGCGGAGGCGTAGAGGTAGTTTTTCAGATCGGGCGCGAAGTCGGGACCGCGGTTGGAGATCCAGGGGGCGTAGTCGTTGTTGGCCTGGTTCCAGTAGTGGCCGTTGCGGAGGACGTAGGTGGTGCCGCCCTGGCCCCAGAAGCTGCGGCAGTGGGTCATGAAGAGGTGGCCGAGGGAGTTGAAATCGAGGCCCCACTGGTTGCTGCCGCCGTGGGCGAAGATTTCGAATTCGTGGCGCACGGGGTGATAGCGCCAGACGCCGGCGCGGATCTTGTGGCGCTGGCTGTCGGGCGTGCCGGGCTTGCCGACGAGGGAGTGGGTGAAGACGCCGTGGCAGCCGTAGAGCCAGCCGTCGGGGCCCCAGGTGAAGCTGTTGAGCGTCTCGTGGGTGTCCTGCCAGCCCCAGCCGTCGAGAAGGACCTGCGGCGCGCCGTCGGGGACATCGTCGCGGTTTTTGTCGGCGAAAAACAGAAGGTGCGGCGCGGCGCCGACCCAGACGCCGCCGAAGCCGACCTCGAGGCCGGAGACGAGGTTGAGTTTTTCGGCGAAGACCTTGCGCGTCTCGAAGGCGCCGTCGCCGTCCTTGTCCTCGAGGATGATGATGCGGTCCTTGCCCTGGCCCTCGGGCTGTTTGTTCGGATAGCTGAAGGCTTCGGCGACCCAGATGCGGCCGCGGTCGTCGAAGGCGAAGGCGATGGGCTGGTGGATGTCGGGCTCGGCGGCGACGAGCTGGGACTGGAAGCCGTCCTGGAGCTTGGTGCCGGCGACGAGTTTCTGGCCGGGGGCGTTGGCGACGGCGGTGGGCTGGGCGGGGTTGTCGCGGAGGT
>JBILLY010000819.1:0-2953 GCA_044375835.1 Opitutaceae bacterium | reverse complement strand
GGCAGCAAACGCGCTGGCGCTCGCGCTCGCAAGCCCGCGCTCTCCCGCCTGGCGCCCCCACCCTCCCCTCGCTCGTCCGCCTCAGAACCGCCCGCGCACGCCCACCGTCCACGACGCGCCGTAGTGGTTGATCGCCCGCAGCAGGCCCGGCGTGTTCGAATACGTCCGGATCGGCGCGTTCAGGATGTTGCGGCCCGAGATCGTTACCTCGTAGGTCGCGTTGAGCCGCACGCCGCCGCTGAAGTCGAACATCAGGCGCTCGTATTGCCAGAGCTCCTCCGTCGCGCTCTCGGAGTTGAAGCGCGGCGCCGACCACGTGCAGCGCAGCTGCGCGTTGAAACGCTGCGTGCCGTAGCGCACGCCGCCGTTGGCCGACTTCGGCACATGGTTCGCCACCCGCTGGTCCGAGCGCGTGCGCGTCACCGATCCGAACACGCTGAACCCGCTCAGCGCCCGCGGCAGAAACACGAGTTGCTGGCTGTATTCCACCTCCACGCCATCGATGCGTTGCGTGCCCGGCGCGTTCTCCGGCCGCAGAAACCGGTAACCGGTGAACTCCGGATCGTCCGCGTAGCCCGCCTCCGCCGCCGTGATCGTCCGCACGCCGGCGCCCATGTTGTCCACGAAGAGCCGGAAGCCCGACACACTCAGCGTGCCCGCCGGCTCGAGGTAGTAGTGCACGCTCGCGAAAAACTTGTCCGAGGTCTCCGGCTTCAGGTCCGGATTCGGCACGCGCACCGTCTGCGCCGTCTCGTCGATCGTGATCGTGCCCGTCAAGTTGTTGTAGCCCGGCCGCGCGATCGACTGGCTCGCCGCCAGCTGGAGCGCGAGGCTCGGCGTCACCGCCCACTTCGCGCCGCCGCTTAGAAACGTGTTGTCGTAGCCGCCGTAGGTGCTTTCGCGCCGCCCGCCGCGATATTGGAAATCGACAAACGGAATCGTCCCCGGCGTGAAACCCGCCCGCTGCACCACCGCCGCCGGCAAAACGTCCTGCGTGCGCCCCACCGTGCGCGTCCGCTCCTGTCGCACGCCGAGATTGAGCCGCAGCGCCCGCCAGCGCGTGTTGCCCTCCACGTAGCCCGCGTCGATCTGCTCCTTCAACGCGCGGGCGCTGTAGTAGGTGTTGATGTGGTTGGCCGTCAGGTTCGGCGTGAAATGCCCGGGATTCGCGAGAAACAGGTCCCGCGTCGCATACGGATCAGTCAGCGGGATGCCGATCGTGCCGATGTTGCCGCCCACCCGCGCATCGTAGGGCAACAGGTTCATCGTCGGCAGAATCGTCGTCGGCGCGGTCATCGTTCCCGCCGCTCCGACGTAGGTGTATTGCAGCGCGCCGTTTTTCTCCAGGTCGTAGACCGCGAGCTTCGTTTTCGCGCCGACGCCGAGCTGCAGCGGCAGCCCGAGCACGTTGAAGGTCTGCTTCGCGTCGACGTAGCCGATCCAGAGCTGGTTGCGCGCGGCCTGCGGCGTGGCGCTCACGTTGTTCGTGAACGCATCCGCCCGGTTGTAGTTCGCCGCGTCGTTCCATGGCAGGCCGCCGAGCTGCGTCATCCTCCAGTCGCCGTCCGTCGCGCTCGTGCGCGTGCCGCGCCAGCTCATGCGCGTCAACCGGTGTGTCACCGCCTGGAAATACCCTTCCGTCAGTTGCTCGTAGGCCGTGCGGCTGCGCGAGTAGCCGCCGCCGAGCGTCAGCGCCAGGTCGCCGCGCTTGTAGTCGAGCCGCGGCGCATAGGTCGTCGTCGTGTTCAGCTTGTTGCGCCGGCTCGTCGTGTATTGCACGCGCGTGTTCGCGTTGGCCGTCGCCAGCGCCGTCATGTCCGTGACCGTCGAACCCGACGCCACCTGGGCCGGATTCACGAAGAACGCGATCTGCCGCAGGTTCGTGCCGTCGTTGAAATGCGACCCCGAAGTCCGCAGCGCGAACGAGAGGTGCGGCGAAAATTTGTAGTCCGTGTTCAGCGTCAGCGACCCGCGCGTCGTCAGCTTCGGCGCGTCGCGAAACGCGATCTGCGTGATCACCGGCCCGCGCGCCGCGTCCGCGTGGCTGTAGGTGTGCGTCACGCCCGCCTGCTCCGTCGCCACCGTGTTCGCCCCCAGCGTCAGCTGCACGCCGAAGCGCTGCTTGAACGCCTCCGCGTAGGAGAACAAAAAGCTCGGCCGCACCTTGAAGTCGTTGCGGTCGTAGGGCCCGGGCGTGCGTTTCGCGCTCCACGAGTATTCGTTGCCCGTCAGGCTCAGCGTCGCCGACAGCTCGCGCCGCTTGCGGTCGAAGGCCGAGCGGCTGCGCATGTTGATCCGCCCCGCCGGCGCATCCGCATCCATGCTCGCCGTGATCGTCTTGTTGATCTCGATCGCCTCGGTGCCGTTGATCGACGCCTGCTCGAACTCGAACTGCCGCGAGTCCGCGCCGAACGACGCCGACGGCGCGCTCGCCATCGTCATGCCGTCCACGCTCACCGACGCATACCGCGGCTCCAGTCCGCTGATCCGCGCCGCCCGCGCGTCCGAATCCACGTAGTCCATCACCACGCCCGGCAGGTATTTGATGAACTCGCCCACCGTGCCGCCCGTCAGGTCGCCGAAATTGTCCGCCGCCACCACGCTCTTCACGTTCACCGCCGCACGCTGCTCCATGATCGCCTTCGCGTTGCCCTCGCGCTCCGACGACACCGTGAACTGCTCCAGCTTCACCACGGCCGCCGCCCCCGCCGCCGCGGCCCCGGCTCTCGTCGCGGCGCCCGGCGCATCCGAGGGCACCAGCTCGAAATCCTTCGTCGCCGTCCGCCCCGCGCCGAGCGTCACCCGCGCCGTCTCCCGCCGGTAACCGGTGTAGGTCACGCTCAGCGTCACCTCGCCCGCCGGCACGCGCGTCAGCGTGAACGTGCCGTCGTCGCCCGAATACGTCGCGAGGCTCGTCCCCTCGACCTGGATCTCCGCGTTGCGCACGTATTCC
>JBILLY010000818.1:0-2955 GCA_044375835.1 Opitutaceae bacterium | reverse complement strand
GGTAGGCCTGCATCAGCTCGGCGGCGGCGGGGACGCCGGCGAGGGATTGCTCGACGAGGGCGGTGAGGCGGGCGTTGCGGCAGACATTGGCCTCGCAGACGAGGCCGTTGGTCTTGGCGGACTCGGCGAGCTTCTGCGCGAGGTCGGCGAGGTCGGCGGCGCTCGCCTGCCAGTGGCCGCGTTGGCTGGCCTGCAGCAGATTCGCCATGATCATCTGCTTCGCGAAGGGATTGTGCTTCTGGAAAAAGTCGGCGAGGCCGAGGCCGAACTCGTCGTCGACGTAGACTTTCTTCAGTTTGCCCCAGTCGGAGCTCTGGACGGTGTCGGGTGAGGTCGTGTCCCAGAGGTCGAGGTGCTCCGCGAGGAACATCGGGTAGCGGGCGCCGTCGTAGCCGCGCGCCTTGAGCGCCGCGATGAACTTGGGGTTGAAGTAACGCGTGCGCAGCTCGGCGGCGATGGTGGCGGCGACGGTCTCGACTTTGGGCGTGTCGCCCGTGCGCAGGTCGGTCGTGTAGAGGCCGGGGTCGCGCCCCGAGACGCGGCGGACGGCTTGGCCGAGGCCGCCGAGGAAGGCGGCGGGCATGGGATTGTCGAGGACGCCGGCGTTGACGAAGCCGGAGCGCGGCAGGGTGGCGGCGTCGACGTTGCCGAGGTTTTGCTCGAAGAGCGGGCGCTGGAAATCGCCGTAGAGACCGCCGCCGTAGGCGTGGCCGAGGCGGCGGAGATAAAGTTCGGAGATCGCGGTGTCGTCGCCGCGGGCGTCGCCGGATTTGGCGAGGAACTGCGTGCCGGGCGAGTAGGCGCCGGGGGCGGGCGAGAAGACGCGGGCGGTGGCGAGCTGCGCGGCGCGGGCGGCGGATTCGCCGGCGGCGGCGAGTTCCTTGGTGCGCGCGGTGACGGCGACGGCGACAGGGTTGTCGGGCTCCGGCGAGGTCGCGGCGAGGCGCACGGCCTGGGTGATGAGGTCGACCTTGTCCTGGAAGTGATCGCGGTAGGTGCCCGAGGTTGTCATCAAAACGTCGATACGCGGGCGGCCGAGTTCTTCCCTCGGGATGAGTTCGACGCCGGTGACGCGGCCGCGCTCGTCGCGGACGGGGCGGGTGCCGAGCAGGTGGAGGACGGCGGCTTCGGGCGCGCCGCCGGTCTTGGTGATGCCGGAGGACCAGAGCACGTAGGCGAGCTTCTGCGGGTAGGCGCCGGCGTGCTTCGCGCGGTGGGCGGCGATGAGCTCGTCGGCTTGGCGCCGGCCGCTGATCTCGGCCTCGGGGGTGGGGATGACGCGCGGATCGAGGCCGTAGAGGTTGCGGCCGCCGGGGACAGAGTCGGGGTTGCGCAACGGTTCGTCGAATGGGCCGGGCTCGATCCAGCGGCCCTCGAGGATGTCGAGGATGGCGGCGAGTTCGCGCGGCGCGGCGCGGAGATTTTCGGCGTGCCGGAGGATTTGAGATTCGAAACTCGAGATTTGAGACCGGAGGGGGAGCAGGTCGGCGCGCAGCGGCGGGAGCGCGGCGGAGCGGGCCGTCGACGGAAAGATCACCGAAGCGACAAGGGCGCGGTAGTCGGACTCGGCGAGGTCGGCGGGGAGGCGCGGGCGCAGCTCGGGTTTGACCATCAGCGCGACCATCTCGGCGAGGGTGCGGTCGGAGGGCGGCTCGCCGATGACGTGGCTGCCGTGGGGCATCGAGGCGCGCTCGAGCTTGGCGAGGTGGGCGCGGACGCGTTCGACGAGGAGCGGGCCGGGGGCGGTGCGGGGATCGAGGTCGAGTTCCCGGGCGAGATCGAGCTTCACGACCTCGTCGCGGATGGCGGTCTCGGCGTCGGCGCGCTGAGTGGCGTCGGTGACGGCGACGGTGCGGCGGACGCGGGCTGCGAGTTCGGCGAGGGGCGAGAGGGCGTCGGACGGGACGACGTGGTTGGCCCAGCCGGGGGTGACGGCGAGGGCTTTGCGTTTGCCGGAGATGGCGCCGTTGCCGCCCAGCTTTTCCGGATGGATGTGGGGCATGGCGCCGAGCATGAGGCCCACGTGATCGTCGGCGGCGGGGCCTTCGCTCTTGCCGGGCTGGAGCACGATGTTGCTGAAGAGGCTGATCCAGGCGTCGGTGCGGACCTCGCGTTGCTGCCAGAGAAAGAAGGCGAGATACTGGTGGTGCGGCGGCAGGGCGTCTTTGGAGACCAGGACGGTATCGTCCTGGAGGTATCCCCAATCCGGATGCGCGGCGACCATGACGCGGCCGAACCGGAGGCGCGGGAAGACGAGAAATTTTTTCCCGCGTTCGTCGGTGTGGACCATGATGCGGCCGGGCGGCGGGCCCCAGGCGGCGACGATCTCTTCGCGGCGGTTGGCGGGGAGCGCATCGAACCAAGCGACGTAGGTTTCGGCAGGGAGGAGAGCGAGGGCGCCGGAGCGGACGCGCGCGGCGAGTTCGCCGGGGGCCCAGGTGCCGATGTTCGAGGCTTCGCGGGCCATGCGGTCGGAAAGCTGGTCGCGGGTCGGGAGCGGGCCGGGGCCGACGTCGTAGCCGCGGGCTTTGAGGGCGGGCAGCAGGGCGGCGAGGCTGCCGGGGACGTCGAGGAAATCGTCCGGATCGCCGCCGACGTTGGCTTTGCCGGCGCCCTCGCTCCAGTAGGTGAAGAGAAGGTTTTTCGCGGCGTTGGGCGCGCGGCGGAGTTTGGCCCAGGCGAGGGCGCGGTCGATGCGCCATTCGATCTGCGCGGGGATTACGGCCGCGGGGGTGCGGCCGGGGCCGGTGGCGGTGCCCTTGCCGGCGACGAGGAGGGGCTCGATCAGGCCGTCGCGTTCGTGGTCGGAGAGCGGGCCGGTGAAGACGGGCGCGAGGCCGCCGGGGGATTTCACAAACTCGGCGGGCGTCTGGCTGAAGTGCTGGAAGGTCGAGAGCACGGGGACGCCGAGGGCGCGCAGCTGGTCGAGGCCGTCGCCCTTGCGCGCGAGGCTGA
>JBILLY010000817.1:0-2956 GCA_044375835.1 Opitutaceae bacterium | reverse complement strand
CAGAGGTTCACGGAAATCTGCCGCAGGATATTCCAGCCGTTGTCCGGCGTGAGGAAGTTGTCGGAGAGCACCGACAGCGCGCCGACCAGCAGGGCGAGCGCGAGGAGCGACTGGAAACGGCGCAGGGAGAAATTCTGTTTCGGGTCGCTCATGTCAGGCAGCGGTGGCGGTCGTGACCGGGAACGCGGCGGCCAGAATTTTCTCCGCGGTGGCGTCGGCGCGCGGAAATTCCGCGGTCTTGCGTCCCTCGCACATCACCAGCACGCGGTCGGCCAGCGCGAGGATCTCGGGCAACTCCGACGAGACGACGATCAGGCCGAGCCCGTTGCGCGCGAGTTCGTCGATGAAGGCGTAGATCTCGCGCTTCGCGTTCACGTCGATGCCGCGGGTCGGTTCATCGAGGAGCAGGAGCTTGGGATCCGTCGCGAGCCACTTGGCCAGGATGACTTTCTGCTGATTGCCGCCGGAAAGGTTCACGATGAGCTGGTCGAGCGACGGCGTTTTCACGCGGAAGCGCTCGACGTAGGGCGCGATGTAGGCGGCTTCGCGCGACCGGCTCACGAATCCGCCGCGCAGCGTGCGCTCGAGACTGGCGAGACTGGCGTTGGCGGCGACGCTCATCGGGAGCACGAGCCCGTCGCGTTTCCGGTCTTCGGGCGCCAGGGCGAGGCCGGCCGCGACGGCGGCAGCGGGAGAGGCGAAATCGACGGACTTCCCCTCGAGGGTCAGTTGCCCGGTGGCGCGGCCGGCATGCAGGCCGAACATCGTTTCGAGCAGTTCCGTGCGACCGGCGCCGACGAGACCGAAGATGCCGAGCACTTCCCCGCGGCGCAGCGTGAACGAGACGTTTTCGACGAGGAACGGTCGCCCCGCGCCGACCCCCGGCAGGGATATCGCTTCGACGCGCAGGAGTTCCGGGCCCAACGCGGCCGGCGATTTCTGGAAGGTTTCTTTCGATTCCCGGCCGGCCATCAGCCGCACCAAGGCGTCGCGGGTGAGCTCGGCGTAGGGGAACTCCCCGACGACGCAGCCATCCCGCATGATTGTCACGTCGTCGCAGACGTGCGCGAGTTCGTCGAATTTGTGCGTGATGTAGATCAACGCGACGCCGCGTCGCTTGAGATCGGCGATGACGCCGAAGAGCACCGCCACCTCGTGTTCCGAAAGCGAGGACGTGGGTTCATCGAGGATGAGCACCCGGGCCTCCGCCGACAGGGCGCGCGCGATCTCGACCAGCTGCTGCTGGCCGACCCGCAAGTCGGCGATGAGCGCGGTGGGCTCGACCGCGAGGGCGAGCCGCCCGAGCACGGCCGCGGCATCGGCATTGAACCGTGGATAGTCGATCAGGCCGAGCCGAGTGCGCGGCTCACGGCCGAGAAAGATGTTCTCCGCGACCGAGAGGTGCGGGATGAGATTCAGCTCCTGGAAAACAATGCCGATGCCGGCGGCGAGCGCGGCGCGCGGATTGGAGAAGCTCACGGCGCGGCCATCGAGGCGCAGCGTGCCCTCGTCCGGCGGGAAGACACCGGCGAGGATGTTCATCAGCGTGGATTTTCCGGCGCCGTTTTCCCCCAGGAGCGCGAGCAGGCGCCCGCGGCGCGCTCGAACCGACACGCCGCCCAGCGCTCGCACGCCGGGAAACGTTTTCGTGATGCGCTCGGCCTCGAGCACGATGTCGGATGCGGCGGCCATCAGCGGACCTCGGCGTGCACCGGCACGAGCGTGAACAGCGGCTCGCCGGCGTCCGGCGCGCTCTCCGGCGCTTCGGCGCAACCGACAAAATGGATGGTCGCCCCCACGACCGCGTGGTCGCGGAGGGCGGGCAGAACGTTTTTTTCCACCAGCGCGTTGAGCTCGGCGGAGAGGGCGTTGAATTCCTGCAAACCGGGAAAACTGTTCACGTCGAGCAGCCCCGTGCCGTCGCGCACGGTGTTGCCGAAGACGTGGCCGAGGCGGACCACGAACACCTCGCCCTCCGCGCCGACGGGCGCGAGCCGGACGACATTCTTCTCGCGCGCGACCACCTTGGCGCTGCCGCGGACAAAGTAGTAAGGCGTGCCGAGACCGGCGGCCTGGGCGAACCGCGCCTTGGCGGCCTCGGCGCCGGCGCGGACCGCGGCTGCCACCGCGGCGAGGTCGGCGGCGCGCGCGTGGGCGGCCGGCAAGTCGGACCGCCAGAACGCGCCTGCGGTCGCCGCCGGGTCGAACGCCGCCGGTGCAGCCGGCGCACCCCGTGTCGCGGCGGACGACGGGCCGGGAGTAGCGCCGGTGGTCGCCGCGGTCGCGGCCGCGCGGGCGGTTGGCGCGGCGCC
Source organism: Opitutaceae bacterium (assembly GCA_044375835.1). Classification (GTDB taxonomy): domain Bacteria; phylum Verrucomicrobiota; class Verrucomicrobiia; order Opitutales; family Opitutaceae; genus ER46. Next base: position 644 of record JBILLY010000817.1, on the reverse strand, counting down.
CGCCGATTTCAGCGGCACGACGCGAAACAGCGGGAAGAACCAGAGAAAGACCGCCCCGATCGCCGCCACCGCTGCAATCGGCAACCAGCCGGAGGCGGCGGGGCCGGGCGGATCCCGATGTCCGGTCGGTGCCGCGGGGGCCGCGCCGTCACTTGCGGCCATAGTCGCCGAACTTCTTCACGTTGGCCTTGGTCACAAGCTCGACCGCGACGGGCGTGCGCTGCGGAAACTTGCGTTCGCCCTTGATGTATTTGTCGGCGTTCTCGGCGGCGGAGCGCGCCATCGTCTTCGGAAACTGCATCACGGTCGCGGTGATCTTGCCCTCGGCCACGGCCTTCACGACGTCGTCCGCGCCGTCGAAGCCGAAGATCTTCACCTTGCCGGCCTTCCCCGCGGCGAGGAGCGCCTGGTAGGCACCCATGGCCATCGCGTCGTTGCCGCAGAAGACGGCGTCGATGTCGGGATTGCGCTGGAGCAGAGCTTCGAGCACCTCGAGCGCCTTGCTCCGATCAAAGTCGGCGCTCTGCTGCGCGACCATTTTCAGGCCCGGGTAGCGGTCGACGACCGAGTGGAAGCCCTTCGAGCGGTTCCACGTGTTGGTGTCGGCGACGAGGCCGAGCAGCTCGATGTATTTGCCGGTCTCG
>JBILLY010000816.1:0-2961 GCA_044375835.1 Opitutaceae bacterium | reverse complement strand
CACTCGCCGCCGGTGGGTCGCTTCCTGCGGCAAGCTCTTCGGCTCCTGTCCTCGGAAGCGCCCCACCGGCTACCCGTCAACGCGGATGTCTCTGTCCACCGATTCGAGGCAATCTCACATCGTTCGGCTCCCGCGCCGTGACCTGCGCCTGCAAGCGACCCACTGGCGCGCGAGCGCGCTTGCGCCGGACCGCCACCAGTCCTGCCTTCGTGAGGATGCGCTGAAAGGTGCTCAGGCTTGGCGGTCGACCGCCGGCGCGTGCGTAAACCAGGCCCAGTTTTTTTGCTCCCCAATGCGGATGCCTCAGCTTCAGGCGGATCAGCGCACACAGGGTGTCCTCGTCGAGCCGCTGCGGACTGCGCCGCGGCCGCCGGCTGCGCTCGGCCAGCGCACCCAGTCCGTCCTGCAGCGCGCGATGCTTCCATTTATAGCCGGTCTTCCGACTGATGTTAAACTCGCGGCACAGCTGCGAAAAATCCTGCCCGTCAGTCAGGGCCTTCAGCACAAACTCTTTTTTGACGTCGTTCATGGAGGTGGTCTGCCAAGGCATCCCCTTGGCTAGGGTGTCACCTATGTCTTGAACAAGCGGTGTTACCTATGTCCTGAAACTGCACCGCGGGGGAATGGCGAATTTTGAATGACGAATGACGGGGGCGGTCAGTCGAGGAGGGCGAGGGCGGTTGGGTTGACCCAGGTTTGGTCGGGGAAGGTGCGGGCCCAGTCGGCGGGGTTGACGTCGCGGGCGAGGAGCGCGGGGTCGCGGCGGATGAAGGCGCGCGGGCGGGACGCGGCGGCGCGGCGGAGGGCCGGCCTGGGCGTATCCGGAAGCTCGGGACGGCGGACGGAGCGGACCGCGTGTCTGCCGGGCGGGGCGGCGGCCCGGGGGCAAGCGGGAGTTTGGCGGCGAGGTGCGGCGGAGGAACGCCCGACGTTCAGCGCTCAAGGTTGAGCGCCGAACGGAGAACCCCGGATTCGGGGCGCGGGACGGTCGAGTCCGACCGCGCGGGTGCGGCGCGAGCGGATCAGGGCTTGGGGGCGGGCTCGGCGGGCGGGGCGACGATGATGGTGCGTTGCCCGGCGCCGGGCGGGACGGTCTGGACGGGCGAGGCGGTTTCCACGGCGGAGGTCGAGAAGGTCATGACCTGGACGTTTTCGCGGACGACGGGGGCGCCGCCGAGGCTGAGCTCGCCGAGGTGCATGGCGGGGGAATCGGACGACGAGGCGTTGACGACGACGCGGGTGTTGCCGGGACCGGCGCTGACGCCGGCGGGCATGACCGGATAGATGGCTTGGGCGGGACCGGCGCCGACCGTGGGGGTGGCGGCGGTGGGCGTGGTCGAGTAGGCCATGCCGCTGTTGAGCATGCCGACCCACGGCGAGCGCTGGGCGTAGGCTTCGCCGGCTTCGGCGCCGAGGGCGGCGGTGAGTTCGGATTTGGCGCGCGCGCTGAGCTCGGTGATGGCGGCGCGGCGCTGCGGGAACGGGACGGTGGTGTCGGCGTTGATGCGCTGCGATTCGGCGGCGAGGGTTTCGCGGGCGGCGGCGACGCGGTCGGTGGTGGCGGGCGGGAGGTTGAGGCGGGTGACGAGGGAGTCGACGTTGCGGAGGTCGGAATCGGTGGCGCGGCGGAGGGCGGCGTAGTTGCTGTCGCCGACGGCGGCGCGGATGTCGTCCTGCAGTTGGCGTTGGGCGTCGCTGCGGGCGCGCATGGTTTCCATGGAGACGCGGCCGGCGAGGGCGTCGGCGGGGAATTTTTCGTCGAAGGCTTTCTGGAGGGCGTAGATTTTGCGGTAGTCTTCCTCGGTCCGGATGCCGTCGCCGTAGCGGGCGCGGACGTTGGCGGCAGTGGCGGAGGTGCGCAGTTCGTAGGCGAGGCGCTCGTCGGGCGAGAGGAGGGCGGCGATGTCGCGCTCGCGTTCCTCGCGGAGGAGGCGGAGGCGCTCTTTGTCGGAGGGGAGCTGGATGCCGCCGGCGGAGAATTTGGCGATCATCTCGTCGTAGTCCTGCGTGATGCGGCGGAGGGCGGTGCGTTTTTCCGGAGAGAGGAAGGCGAGCTGGGCGTCGGAGCTGCCGGCGGAGAAGAGGCCGAGGTCGTCGCCGAACGCGGAGACGAGGGCATCGGAAAGTTCGCGGCGGAGCTGGAGTTGGTTCTCGCGGGCGGCGGCGGTGTTGCCGGAGTTGCGCCACCATTTGCCGTCGGCGGGGGCGGCGGATTTGGCGGCGCGGAGTTTCTCGGAGAGACGGGCGAAGGCGCGGCCGGCGGCGAGTTCGCGGGCGAGTTCCGGGGCCACGCCGGCGGCGCGGAGGGCGGCGGCATCGCCGGAGGCGAGCGCGGCGCGGAGGGCGGAGTCGCCGGCGGCCGGGCGGGCGGCGGACGGAGTCGGAGCGGACGACGCGGCGGGGGCGGGCGCGGGGGAACGCGTGGCGTAGAGCGCGACGAAGGCGACGTTGGCGACGAGCGAGGCGGCGAGCAGGAGGACGGTGGGTTTCACGAGGGCGAGCGCGGTGGTGGTGGAAACGGAATGCGGCGTGGACGCGGGAAAGCGACGCCGGCGGCGGGATTTGTTTCCGGCACGGCGATTTTTTCCGGCCGGGCGGGGCAGCGCGGGGTGCGGGGCGCCGCAGTGACGAGCGATGGGTGACGAGTCGGGCGGGGGTGGGAGCGGCGCAAGCGGGAGGTCAGGGAACTGCGTAGACTTCGAGGAGCACTTGGCCGGCGGGTCCGGCGGAGGCGGGCGGGAGCTCGCCGGCGAGCGCGGCGGTGGACGCGGAGACTTGGGCGGTGTAGGCGCCGGGCGGGAGCGAGACGAGGAGGGCGGCGTCGCGGGACGCGGCGGCGAGCGGGAAGGCGCCGACGCGGGCGGTGGCGGCGGAGAGGGCGAGGGCGTTGGGCGCGTCGTGCCAGCCGGCGTTGGCGGCGACGACGGTGGTGTCGCGGAGGAGCGTGAGCGCGGGCGCGGG
>JBILLY010000815.1:0-2963 GCA_044375835.1 Opitutaceae bacterium | reverse complement strand
GCGGAGCTGGGTGCCGAAGTGCTCGTCGACGGTGTCGGCGCCGAGGGCGACGCGGCGGGCGGAGGCAGGGGCGGCGGCGGCGAGGGCGAGTTCGAGCCAGTTGCGGCGGGCGGTGGCGGCGACGACGAGGTCGGGCGCGAGGGCCGTCACCTGAGCGCGGATACGCGCGAACTCGGCGGGGTCGGCGGCGGGTCCGTGGGTGAAGGGGTCGAGGGAGGCGTCGAGCCACTCGACGCCGTCGGCGAGGAGGGACGCGAGATCGAGGTAGGCGCGGCGGACGACGACGGCGAGGCGGGTGGACGGCCAGGCGGCGCGGAGGGCGCGCAGGGCGGGGGCAAAGAGGACGAGGTCGCCGAGGGTGTCGATTTTGACGACGAGGGCGGCGCGGGGAGCGGGGCGCGGGGACGGGAGCGCGGGGGAGTTGGAGGCCGAGGGAGGAATGGGAAGGAGGCGGTGGTGTTGATCGGCCGGGACCCGGAGCGAGAGGGTGGCGCGCTGTCCGGAGATGGCCGCAAAGAGGCGCAAGAAATCGGAGGGCGCGGGGACGCGGCAAGGCGCCTATAGGCGCGCGGGTGCGGGTTGGAGGGCGCGGGCGAGCGGGTTGGAGAGTTTGCGGGAGTGGGTTGAGGGCGGGACGGTGTGGGGCGGAGTCGGGAGGTGGGCGCGAGTTGAAGCCGGGTTGGTCCGGAGGAGAACGTCGTCAGGGGACGGGTTGGAGTTCGGCGACGACGAGGCGGGCGGAGCGGCGGCGGGGGTCGGGCGCGGGGAGCGGGAAGTCGTCGTCGGCGGTGAACGTGAAGGTCTGCGGGGCGGCGGAGGCGGCGACCGGCAGATCGATCGTGGTGTAGGCGGCGGCGGGCAGCGTGTGGCCGACCGGGACGGTGGCGCCGACGGAGAAGGCAGTGGTGATGTGACCGGATGGTTTCTTGCTCCAGTCGGGGTATTCGAGCTTGAGGCGCAGGACGCGTTTGCCGCCGGCGGGAAGCGTGATGGTGACCCGGCGGTCGAGCCAGCCGTCCTGATCGATGCCGGTGGCGGGGAGACGGGCGCTGCCGGCGGTGCCGAACTCGAAGGTGTGGGTGGGGAGGGCGGGCAGGACCTCGATGAGCTCGAGTTTGCCGCCGACGGGGCGGTTGTCCTCGTCGAGGAGTTTGGCGGTGGCGGTGAAACGGAGGTTGAGGCGCGTGAGCGGGGCGGCAGCGGGGACGGGGAGGAGCCAGTCGAAGGCGCCGTGGGCGGCGGGCAGGTCGAAGGTGGTGCCGCCGACGGTGGCGAGCAGGCGGCCGGAGCCGAGGGCGAGACCGGGGATATCGGGGACGTAGCCGCGGACGCGGACGATGCCGGCGGCGGGGGTGCCGGCGAAGGTGAATTCACTTTCCGGAGACAGCCAGCCGTCCTCGAAGATGCCGGAGTATTCGAGGCCTTTGGCGAAGAGGAGGTCGTCGGGGAAGCGGGCGAGGCGGGACGGGCGCTCGAGGGCGGCGACCTCGGCGGCGGAGAGGGCGGAGATGTCGCGGCCGTAGGCGACCATCTTGCGCGAGTCGAGGGGGACGACGGTGTTGTAGAGCGACTGGAGGCCGGTGCGGCGGTTGCGGAACTGGAAGGGGAGTTCGTCGAACTCGAGGCCGACGTAGGCGGCGCCGTCGCGGAAGATCGGGCGGACGGGGCCGACGATGCGGTTGACGGCGCCGTGGCCGGGAAAGCCGAGGCGGACGGGTTTTTCGCCGAGGACGGCGGCGCCGGGGGACCAGCGGGTGTGGCCGTCGCCCATGAAGGTCTTGGTGGCGCTGATGCGGAGGTAGATCTCGGGATCGGGGCGCTCGACGCGCAGGAGCATGAAGCGGCCGATGGCGGTGATGTCCTGCTTTTTTGTATACAGGTCGGACTCCGGCTGGAAGATGGCGATGCGCTCGCGGTCGCCGAGGTAGTAGTGGTTGCCGCGGCCGGTGTGGACGAAGACGAGGTGGTTGCGGGCGTCGGCGGCGGGGATGGCCTTGAAGTAGGACGGGGACGGGGTGGCGGGGGGGAGGCGGAATTTGTTGAAGAGGCCGAGACGCTCGTCGAGGAGGACGTAGGTGTCGGTCTTGCCGGCGGCGTTGAACGTGAGGGCGGGGGCGCGGAACGAGGTGACGGAGGGCGTGCCCTCGAAGACGGTGTGGTCGCGGATGACGGCGGCATCGCGCGCGGCGAGCATGGCGCGGGTGCGCATGAGGTCGTCGAAGCGCGGGTGCAGGCCGATGAGGGTGTCGCCGAGTTTCTCGAATTCGATGGGGGCGATCTGCTGGTAGTAGTCGCGGGAGAGGTAGCGGAGGTCGGTGCCGCGGAGCTCGAAGGCGGCGACCTTGGCGGCGACGAGATTGTTGATGTCGACGAGGGCGCGGGTGCCGGGGGGGAGCGGGGGCGGGCGGGTGCCGAGGGCGGAGGCGAGTTTGGCTTCGGTGATGCCGCCGGCTTTTTCGCCGAGGGAGGCGCGGGTGTAGTGGAGGGCGGTGGGGGTGCAGCAAAGACCGGCGACAAGGACGGCGACGGGAACGGTGAGGCGGGGCCACGGCAGCCGGAGCAACGCGACGGCGAGAGCGGCGGCGAGCGCCGGCTGCATGAACATGGCGATCTTGTAGAGGCCGAAGTCGTTGCCGGCCTGCATGAGCCGGATCGCGAGGAAGAACTGGACGAGGAGGAGAATCGCGATGGGCGTGGCGCGGAGGGAGGCCCGGAACGCGGTGACCAGCGCGAGGAGGAGACCGAGGGCGCCGGCGACGATGGCGAGGGAGGTGCCGGGCTCGGGGAAGTTGACCGAGAGCGGCATGAGGCCGAGGAGGTTGGCCAGGCCGGTCGGGATCATGAAATACGGGAAAAGCGAGAGCTTCAGATCGACCGCGCGGAAACCCTGCCCCATCTGCAGGGCGATGGTGAACATGTAGGAGAGGACATTGTAGCGGAGCAGGACGATGACGCCGACGATG
>JBILLY010000814.1:0-2965 GCA_044375835.1 Opitutaceae bacterium | reverse complement strand
CGTGCATCCGGTTTTCGGATGCGCGCCGCGGCGTCCGGCGCAAAAAACGAAACGACCCCCGCACCTGTGTGCGGGGGCCGCCTCCAGTTTGAACCGGCCGGCCTGTATCAAGCCGCCAGTCCAAGTCGCTCGGTCCGCCCCGCGGCGACCGTCGCGCGGATCGCCCGCAGGGAGCGGGCGGCGCGCGTGTAGTCGTTGATCAGCACACCCAGCATGCCGGTGGCGAAGAGGGCGGTGGCGGCGAGACCGAAATTGAAAGGAGCGAGGGCAAACGCGGTGACCGCGGCGGCGAGCGAGAGGAGCGTGAGAGCTTTCATGGTGGTGATGGTTGGGATGCCACAAGAACCCGGCACCGCGCGTAAAGTTACAGGAGCGGTTGCGGAAAAAATCCGCACCCGCCGCCCGCTCGCGCCGCGGGCTGCCCTCGGTCGCCCCGGTGGCCCCGTCCGGCGCGCCGCGCCGCCGTTCCGTCGTCCGCCGTGTCCGCCTCCGCGCGGTTGACGTTATGACACAGCTTGCCTCTTTGGACGCATGAGTTCCCCCACGCCCGCGACCGCGGACCGCTCGATCTTCCAACGTTTCCTCAACATCGTCGAACGCATCGGCAACGTCCTGCCCAACCCGTCGACCCTCTTCGCGCTGCTCGCCGCGCTCGTCGTGGTGTTGTCCTGGGTCTTCAGCCGCATGGGCGTCTCGGTCATTCACCCGTCGACCGGCCAACCCGTCACGGTGGTGAACCTCCTCAACCTCGAGGGCCTGCAGCGCATGATCCTCTCCGTCGTGCCCAACTTCGTCGCCTTCCCGCCGCTGGGCACCGTGATCGTCTGCCTCGTCGGCATCGCGGTCGCGGAGCGCTCCGGCCTCGTCACCGCCGCCCTCCGCCTCGTCGTGCTCGCGACGCCGCGCCGCTGGCTCTCCGCCATCGTCGTGCTCGGCGGCGTGCTCTCCCACTCCGGCGCCGATGTCGGCTACGTGCTCTTCATCCCGCTCGGCGCGGCGATGTTCCACGCCGTCGGCCGCCACCCGCTCGCCGGCCTCGCCGCCGCCTTCGCCGGCGTCTCCGGCGGCTTCAGCGCCAACATCGTCCTCGGCACCATCGACGCCCTCCTCGCCGGCATCACCCAGGCCTCCGCTGCCGTCGTGAAGCCCGGCATCACCGTCAATGCCGCCGCCAACTGGTATTTCCTCATCGCCGCCTCCGTGCTCATCACCGCGGTCGGCTCGTGGGTCACCGAAAAGATCATCGAGCCGCGTCTCGGCGCCTACACAGGCGACGCCAAGCCCGACGCCATCAAGCCCCTCGACGCGTCCGAGAAACGCGGCCTCGCCTGGGCCGCCGCCGCCGTCCTCGCGCTCACCGCGGTGATTCTCTGGGGCACGCTCACCAAGGGCGGCTTCCTCCTCGATCCCAAGAATCCCACGTTTCTCGCCAGCTACTTCATCCGCGGCCTGATCTTTTTCATCTTCCTCTACGGCCTCGTCGCCGGTCTCGCCTACGGCCTCGGCGCCGGCTCGATCCGCAACGACAACGACGTCATCCGCGGCATGGACGCCTCCGTCTCCACCATGGGCTCCTACATCGTGATGGCGTTTTTCGCCGCGCAGTTCCTCGCCTACTTCAACTGGACCAACCTCGGCACGATCCTCGCGGTCAAAGGTGCCGGTCTCATCCAGTCCTTCAACCTCCAGGGCAGCCCGATTCTGCTGATGGTGTCGCTCGTGCTCTTCACCGCGACGGTCAACCTCGTGATCGGCAGCGCCTCCGCGAAATGGACGCTGCTCGCGCCGATCTTCGTCCCGATGTTCATGCTGCTCGGCTATTCGCCGGAACTCGTCCAGGGCGCCTACCGCGTCGGCGACAGCTGCACCAACATCGTCACGCCGCTGAACCAATATTTCCCGCTGATTCTCGGCTTCGCGTGCCGCTACGTGCCCAAGACCGGGATCGGCACGATGCTCGCACTGATGCTGCCCTACTCCATCGCCTTCCTCGTCTCGTGGTCGCTGATGCTGATCGTTTGGATCATGATCGGTCTGCCGATGGGCCCGGGCGCCGGCCTCTACTTCGCCAAGTAACCGCACCGCGATGAGCACCGTCGCCCCCCGCTCGCTTTTCCAGCGTTTCCTCGGCCACGTCGAGCGCGCCGGCAACGCCCTGCCCCACCCGGCCACGCTCTTCGTCGGCCTCGCCGCCATCGTGGTCGTCCTTTCCTGGATCCTCCACGCCGCCGGCACGCAGGTCGTCAACCCCTCCACCGGCAAGGTCGTCGCCGTCGTCAATCTCCTCTCCGTCGAGGGCCTCCAACGCATGACCGTCGAGGCGGTGAAAAACTTCCTCGCCTACCCGCCCATCGGCATCTCGCTCATGTGCCTCCTCGGCCTCGGCATCGCGGAGGTCTCCGGCCTCATCGGCGCTTGCCTCCGGCTCGTCGTGCTCGCCGCCCCGCGCGCGCTCATCACCCCGATGGTCGTCTTCGCCGGCGTCATGTCCAACGCCGGCAGCGAAGTCGGCTACGTGATGCTCACGCCGCTCGCCGCCGCGCTCTACCACGCCCTCGGCCGCCACCCCGTGCTCGGCCTCGCCGCCGCCTTCGCCGGCGTCTCCGGCGGCTACAGTGCCAACCTCCTGCTCGGCTCCGTCGACGCCCTCCTCGCCGGCCTCTCCCAGGCCGCCGCCCATCTCATCGACCCGACCTATGCCGTCGCGGCCACTGCCAACTACTACTTCATGTTCGTCTCGACCTTCGTCCTCACGGCCGCCGGCACCTGGGTCACCGAGAAAATCGTCGCCCCGCGCCTCGGGGACTACACCGGCGACGCCAAACGCGAGCCGCTCGTTCCCCTCGCCCCCGCCGAACGCCGCGGACTCCTGGCCGCCGCCGTGGTCACGCTCCTGCTCGCCGCCGTCATCCTCTGGGGCGTGCTCCCGGCCGACGGCTTTCTCCGCAACCCGAAATCCCCCGAC
>JBILLY010000813.1:0-2967 GCA_044375835.1 Opitutaceae bacterium | reverse complement strand
GGTTGGCGATGGCGCCGGCCTCGAGTTGCTGCATAGTGGCGAAGGCGCGCTGCATGGCGGGTTCCATCGCGGCGAAAAAGTCGTCCGGAAACGGCATCCGCGAAAGATCGAGGGAAAGGCCGAGCTCGGCGTGGTGGTAAAGGTGGGAGGAGAAACGGGACCAGGTGGACATGGCGGAGGCGGGTGTAGCCGGCGAGGGACGCAGCGGCACGGAGAAAGTGCGGGAATTCGAGTCACCGCCGCCGGCGGCGTGGGCCGGGGCAAGGCCGGACGGTGGGCGGCAAGGGACGAACGGATGCGCGGGGATGCGGGCGAATCCGCCGGTGGGTGGCCCTTTGCGGGTGGTTTTTGCGCTTAGGAAAGCAACCCGGCTGAACGGCCGGCGCTTCCACCTGCCCGCTCCACCTCCCGCGATGAACCCGCCCCTCGCCTCTCCGTCGCCGGCCGCCCAGGCCGAGACCCCGCCGACCAAGAAGTATCGCGTCACCGTGACGTTGATGCCGGATGTCCTCGGCCGGATGCCGCCGATCTACGTGAACCTGCTGCTCGGAGTGAACCGGCATCCCGATGCGACCGCGGTGCTGAGCAATTTCGCCTTTGTCGGCAGGCCGCTGGCGAAGCACTGGTTCAACCCGGGGGCGGCGGGCGACTTTGCGTCGACGATCCGGCTGCAGTGCCGGGCCGGGAGGTCGGCGCCGCAGGCGATCGGGGTGGTGTCGCCGACGTTGCAGCGATTCTGGTTCGATCTGGCGCTGACCGCCGCGGGGGCGCCGGCCGACCGGTTCACGCTGAGACTGCTGGACCAGCGGGCCGAATGGTTTCCCACCTCGGCGCCGGACGAGGCCGGCGTGTTTGCCCGCGTGGCGTGGACGCCGGACGGACAATTCACGGGCACCGGCTACCGGGGCAACGGCATGATCGCGGGCCACTCCGACCTCGGATTCGGCGCGACGGTGACTCCGCTGTGAGGCGCGCCGGATCGCGCGGCCGGGGATTGGTGGTTGCGTGGGTATCGCGGCGCGGATCAAAGGAAGGCCGCAGCCGAGGGGCGTCGGCACCGGATTCCCCGATGCACCGGCCGTTCCGCGGCGGCGCACCTATGACGACCATCGCTCTCCGGGATTATTTTGCCGCCCACGCGCCCATGGCGCCGGCCTGGTTTACCTCGACGATCGCGAAGGCGAAAGTGGAGATGATCCCGGATCCCGCCCGCGGTCCGGGCTACGTGAAAAGCAACACGGTCGTGATCGAGGAAACCCAGCTGCAGCGCGAGGTGCGGTGGCGGTTTGCCTACGCGGACGCGATGTTGGTGGGAGCGGCGGCGGTGCCGCTGGCGACGACGCCGTAGGCGGGGCGTCCGCGGCCGGGCTCTCAACGATCCGCGAGCACGCTTGTCCGCAGAAAAAGCGCGAACTGATCGCGGCGGGCGAGCACGTCGTCGTGGCCGAGGTCCGTGTGGATGAAAACGAACCGGCCGGCGCGGAGCGCGGCGGGATCGAGGGCGATCTCGGTCGATGCGAGCAGCGCCGTGCCGCGGGCGGCGAGACGGTCGCGGAGCTTCTCCGATTCGGCCTTGGTGCCGCCGCGGTCGGTGTAGATGTTCAGCAGGCGGCCGCGGGTGCGGTCGGCCCACGCGACGTAGGAATCGGATCTCCCGTAGAGGGCGTCGAAGAGCCAAACCTCGGCGACTTGGTCGGTCCGGCCGCCGCGGTCCAAAATGCCCGCGATGACGCGGTAGCCGCCGCTGTGGCCGGAGAGGATGATGCGGCCGACGGACCAATCCGCGCGGCGGAACGCGGCGCGGGCGCGGAGCGTGGTCTCGACCTCGGCAACGAAGCGGGCGAAGCCGTCGGGGTCTTCGAGTTTGCCGCCGAAGGAATCGGGCGCGCGGCGCGGGCCCTCGGGGACGACGAGCACGGCGTTTTTGCGGCTGGCGGCGAATTGCTCCGGGAGGCGGAAGGTGCGGAGCGTGCCGGCGACGTCGTTGCGCCAGCCGTGGAAGTGGACGACGAGGTCGATGCGGTCGGTTTCGCGGAAGCCGTGCGGAATGAGAAGGGCGACGGTGCTGTCCGTGTAGTGGTCGGCGGCGGGGTAGTGCTTGCCCTGGTAGGTGTGGCCGGCGGCGCGGTCGGGGTGGGGAAACGGCGCGGTGGCGAACGCCGCCACGATCAGGCGCCCGTGGGCGGCGTAGTCTGATTCGAGGGGCGGCGCGGCGAGAGCGCCGCGGAGCAGCAAAACGGAAAAGACGAGGCCGGGGAGTGCGCGCACGACGGGCGGAGCATGCGCGAGGCGAAGGTCGCGGAACAGCGGAAATGCGTGCGATCGTCGCGCCGCGAAGTCGGGCGAGCGGGGGCGCCTGCGGACGCGGACGCGGGCGCGGCGACCGGCGGAGCGGCGGGGGCGGGCCCGGAGCGCAGGTGCGCCGAGGCGGCGGCGAAAGGGGCGGCGACGCCGCGGTGGGCGCGTCAGGCCTTTTTCTTCCAGCGGCGGTCTTCCTTCAGTTCGAGGTGGCGCGTCTGCACGAGCACGCCGGCGACGGCGGGGTGATTGCGCAGCTGCTGAAACGCGGACGCGTTGACCTTCCAGCCGAGGGCGGTGCTGGCCTCGGCGATCGGCGTGACGCGGCCGTCGAAGACGAAGCCGAACTCCGTGCGGGCGTCGCCGACCTGTTTGTTGAGCGTCTCGCGGAGCTGTTGGAAAAACGCCGGCAATTCGCGGTGCGCGGGGTGGACGAGCCACGTGACTTTTTTCACGAGGCCGGCGACCTGGGCGTCGAGCGGGTAGCACTCCTTCACGTTGATGCGGGCGCCCTCCTGGTTGACGAGGATGTTGCCCTGCACGAGCACGAGGGCGTTTTCGGCGAGGTTGTGGCCGTAGGCGGCGAAGGCGTCGGCGAACATGTTGAGGCCGATGGACGCTTTCTTCGTGGCGAGGGTGAAACTCACCCACGGGCGGTTGTCTTTTTTC
>JBILLY010000058.1:0-12278 GCA_044375835.1 Opitutaceae bacterium | reverse complement strand
CGCGGATGCTGGCGGAGGCGCGCGCGGCGAGCGAACGGTTTGCGGCGGAGGGCGGCGTGACGGTGGCGTGGGAGCGGTTGTGGCGGATCGAGCCGCGGCCGTTTCACCCGGAGCTCATCGCGCTGTGCGACGAGGCGATCCGCGAGACGGCGGGAGATTCATATCGGCTGCCCTCGGGGCCGCTGCACGATGCGGCGGAGATGAGCGGCGCCGGGGTGCCGACGGTGATGATGTTCGTGCAGAGCCTGCACGGCATCAGCCACAACAAGATCGAGGACACCAAGGAGGAGCACCTCGAGTTGTGCGTGGCGGCATTTGACCGTCTGGCAGAAAAAACCATCGCTTGGCTCGCCCGCACCGGGGCGCATCCGTAGCCCCCCACCCAGTCGCATGCGACCCCTGATGCTGAAAATCTTCGTCGAGTGCGACGGATTGCTGCCGCCGGTGCTGGCGTTTACGTCGCCGACGCTCGCGCAGGAACTGGCGATGGCGGCGGCGGCGGTGCTGGCGCTGTGGGGCGCGTGGCTGTGTTGGACCGCGCCGCGGCACCGGATGTCGGTCGAGGAGCACGCGAAGGACGGCCACCTCACCGAGGACGATGCGCGGCGGCGGGTGCGCGTCCGGGCTTGGCTGGGCCCGGCGCTGGCTATCGCGGGCGTGCTGATGCTGGCGTGGGTGGTGTTGATCTGACGAGGCGTTCGAGCGCATCGGCGGCGCGGGCCGGCGCGGCCTCGGCCCGGACGAGTCCGCCGATGGTCCGGACGCGGGCGGCGAGCGCGGAATCGGCGAGCAGCGCGGAAAGCACGGCGGCGAGCGGCGCGGCGCGGGCTTCGGCACGGGACAGGGTGCGGCCAAGGCCGAGGCGGACGATGCGGGCGGCGTTGTCGAACTGATCGTGGGCGAACGGCACGATCAGCATCGGTCGACCCGCGCGCAGCGCTTGGGCGGTGGTGCCGATGCCGCCTTGGTGCACGATCGCGGCGGCGTGCGGGAAAAGGTGCGCATAGGGCAGATAGTCCCACGCCATGATCGAAGCCCGGAGACCGGGTGGCGGGGGATTCCTGCCGAGCAGGAGGAGGGCGCGACGACCGAGCAGGGAGGCGGCCTGCGCGGCGACGGGATAGAAATCCTCGGCGAGCTGCACGGCGGCGGAGCCGAGGGTGAAGACGATCGGCGCGGGGCCGGCGGCGAGAAACGCGGCCACGGGCGCGGGGAGGGCGAAGGGGGCGGAGACTGCGCCGTGGGCCGGCGACGCGGGGGCGGTCGGGTCGTTCTCGTCGTGGAAACAGAAGCCCGGTTGCACGGTCGCGGCGGGCCAGTCGGGCGGCGGCGGCTGGAAGTGCGGCGAGTAGAGCGCGAGGTTGAGGTGCGGGGAGTATTTGCCGGCGAAGAGCGGCGAATCGCCGGGCGGCAGGTCGAGTTCGCGGCGCAGGCTGCGGACGGGGGCCCACCAGGACCAGGAGGCGGCGCGGGCGAGGGCGAGGACGAGGCGGTTGGCGCGCGGGCCGAGCGACTGCAGCCAACCGATCAGGCGCGGGCCGGGCAGCACGGAGGGATCGTGGACCGAGAGCAGCGAGATGGGCGAGAGCGCGACGTAGGCCCAGGGCAGGTGGCGACGCGCGGCGACGAGCGGGACCGCGCAGGCCAACTCGGCGCCGACGAGCACATCGGCCGCGGTCTCCGCGGCGGCGCGGTCGAGGTCGGCGTGCATGTCGCGGAGGTTCGGATACACGAGGCGGCGCAGGAGGAATTCGGAGCCGCGGGGGCCGTCCATGACGCGGCGGACGAGCTCGGGGTTGTCGAGCGAGAGGTCGGGCCGGAGCGGGACGAAGGGCAGGCCGAGGGAGGAGACGCGGGCGCGGTAGGGCTCGCTGGTGGCGACGACGGCGGTGTGGCCGCGGCGGCGCAGCTCGAGAGCGAGCGCGAAGATCGGGTGCAGGTCGCCGAGTGAACCGAAGGTGGCGAGGAGGAAGCGCGGCATGGGCGGGGGGGGGGGGGGGGGGGGGGGGGGGGGCGCGGCGGGTACGGGGGGGGGGGGGGGGGGGCGCCGTGACGGCGGGTGGAGCGGGATGGGCGGCGCGAGCGGCGCGGGCCGGCGGGCCGCGCTACTTTTTCAGGCGGACGGGAGTGCCGGGGCGGGCGGCGGTGAGGGCGGCGCCGCGGATGACGGGGACGCCGTTGACGATGACGTCGCTGAAGCCGACGGCGTAGTGGTGCGGGTCTTCGTAGGTGGAGGGATCGGCGACGGCGGCGGGGTCGAAGATCACGACGTCGGCGATGGCGCCGGGGCGGAGTTCGCCGCGGTCGGCGAGGCGGAAGGTGCGGGCGGGGAGGGCGGACATCTTGCGCACGGCGTCTTCGAGAGAGACGACGTTTTGGTCGCGGACGTAGCGGGCGAGGATGCGGGCGTTGTTGCCGTAGCCGCGCGGGTGCGGGACGGCCTCGCCGAAGCGGCGGACGCCGGCGTCGGAGGCGGCCATCGTCAGCGGGTGGGCGAGGAATTTTTTCAAGTCGGCTTCGTTCATGCCGTGGAAGACGCCCTGCGCGCCGCCGCGGGCCTCGATGTCGAGGATGGTTTCGATCTGGTCGTCGAGGGAGTCGGAGCCGCGGAGGAGTTTCGCGGCCTGGGCGATGTTTTTGCCGTTGAGGCGTGGGTCGGCCTTGAAGCTGGCGATGACGGCGTAGGCGTAGTCGCCGCGCTTGGACGTCGCGATGAAGCGCTGCATCTCGGCGACCATGCGGGCCTTGGTGGCCGGGTCGGCGAGGCGCTCGCGGAAGCGCTTGGAGCCGCCCTCGCGAAACTCGGCTTCGATGAGGTTGGAGCCGATGCCGGTGCTGGACGCGGTGTAGGCGTAGACGTCGTGGGTGAGCGCGAGGCCCTCGGCGCGGAGGCGGTCGAGGTAGCCGAGAATCTCGTCGGCGCGGCCCCAGGCGGTGGGGCCGGAGAGCTTGAGGTGCGAGATCTGGGCGGGGATGCGGGCTTCGCGGGCGATGGTGACGACCTCGTCGAGGGCGGAGACGATCTGGGCGTTTTCCTGGCGGATGTGGCTGGCGTAGATGCCGCCGTGGGCGGCGGCGACTTTGGCGAGGGCGACGATCTCGTCGGTCTTGGCGAAGGTGCCGGGCAAGTAGAGCAGGCCGGTGCTGAGGCCGACGGCGCCGTCCTGCATCGCCTG
Organism: Opitutaceae bacterium; assembly: GCA_044375835.1. Classification (GTDB taxonomy): domain Bacteria; phylum Verrucomicrobiota; class Verrucomicrobiia; order Opitutales; family Opitutaceae; genus ER46. The sequence goes on along the minus strand of JBILLY010000058.1, from coordinate 9,102 downwards.
TTCGACGAGGGCGCACATCCGGGCGAGTTCCTCGGGCGTGGGCGGGCGGCGGAAACTGCCGCCCATGACCTGGCCGCGGACGGTGTTGTGGCCGATGAGGGTGGCGACGTTGAGGGCGGTCTTGGTGGCGGCGAGTTTGGCGAAGAATTCGCCGACCTTGAGGTGGGAGCCGCCGCAGTTGCCGGTGACGATGGTGGTCACGCCCATGCGGATGAAATTCTCGCCGACGGGGAGGTCGGCGACGTCCTCGGCGTGGGTGTGAACGTCGATGAAACCGGGGGCGACGACGCGGCCGGCGGCGTCGATCTCGTCGCGCGCGACGGCGCCGGCGGGGAGCTTGCCGAGGGCGACGATGCGGTCGCCGCGGATGGCGAGGTCGCCGGTGGTGCGCGGGGCGCCGGTGCCGTCGATCAGCGTCGCGCGGCGGATGACGAGGTCGTAGGTCTCGGCGGCGGGGAGAGCCGTGGCGGCGGCGAGCAGGAGCGCGAGGGCGGCGGCGAAGGGCGAAGCGACGGTGAGTCGGAGGCGGCGCATGGGCGGGCAGCGTGGCGTGAAACAGGAAAATGGACAGAAAGGTTTTGGTGCGCGCGGCGAAGGCGGGCAGGCTCGGCGGGGTGACGATCACGGACCATTGGCCGAGGGGGCTTTATCCGGTGCGCGGCGTGATGAGCGTGCCGCACGTGCTCGCGGACGCGGGCGGGGCGGTGCTGCTCGACACGGGATTCCCGGGCGATGCGAAGCGGATCGTGCGCGCGTGCGCGCGGCGGGGGATCGGACCGCGGGACGTGCGGGCGATTTTGCTGACGCACGGGCACATCGACCATGCGGGCGGGCTCGCGGAGCTGCAGGCGTGGTGCGGGGCGCCGGTGCACGCGCACCCGGCGGAACAGGTGCACGTGGACGGCGTGTTTCCGTATGCGGGGGCGGCGCGGGTGTGCGGCGTATTGGAAAGACTGGGACGCGCGGCGACGGGCTATCGGGCGGGGAAGATCGATGTGGCGCTGCGGGACGGGGACGAGCTGCCGTGGTGGGGCGGGTTGCGCGTGGTGCACCTGCCGGGGCACACGCTGGGGCACTGCGGTTTCTACTCGGCGAAACACGACCTGCTGTTCAGCGGCGACCTGTGGGCGAGGTTTTTGATGCGGTCGCAGGTGTCGCCGCGGATTTTCACGAGCGCGCCGGCGCTGGTGTGGCCGAGCATGGCGAGGGCGCGGGCGCTGGGCGCGCGGTGGATGGTGCCGGGGCACTACGATATCGCGGACGCGGCGCGGCTGCGGCGGCGCTTCGAGGAGCTGTGCGCGGAGCGCGAGCGGCGGCGCGGCGGGCGGATGGTGTGAGGCGGAGCGAGAATGGTCCGACGCGTCCGCGCGGTGCTCAAAAGAAGTGCGGCGAAGCGGGCGCACCGGGTTCGGCGGTGACGGCGGCCACGACGGGGGGCGCGGAGTTCCGGCGGGGGGCGGGCGCGGGGGCGCGGAGCGCGGGTCTCGCGGCGGGCGCGGCGGCCGGGCGGTCGGCGGCGGGCTGGTCGGCGTCGGGCTGATCGTAGGAGCGGCGGCCGCCGGGTTTGGGTGCGCCGCGGCGACCTTCGCGGTCGGTGGCGCGTTGGCCGCCGGCGTGGGTGAGCAAGCGGCCGACGACGCCGCCGATCTCGTCGACGCGGGCGGTGAGTTCGGCGGCGGCGGCGGCGGATTCCTCGGCGGCGGCGGCGTTTTTCTGGGTGATGCGGTCGAGGTCGCCGACGCCGGCGTTGAGCTGAGTGAGGCCGGTATTCTGTTCGGCGGAGGCGGATGCGATCTCGGCGACGAGGGCGTCGAGCTGGCAGATCTGCTGCTGGATGGTCTCGAAATTGCGCGCGACATCGGTGCTGAGGTCGATGCCCTCGCGGCTGCGCTGGGTGGAGACCTCGATCTTGTCGGCGGTCTCGCGGGCGGCCCGGGCGGAGCGCTGGGCGAGGGCGCGGACCTCGTCGGCGACGACGGCGAAACCGGCGCCGGCCTCGCCGGCGCGGGCGGCCTCGACGGCGGCGTTGAGCGCGAGGATGTTGGTCTGGAAGGCGATTTCGTCGATGGTCTTGAGGATCTTGGTGATCTCGTCGCTGGCGGTGCGGATGCCGTCCATGGCCTGCTGCATGGCGCGCATGCGGGCGGCGCCGTGATCGGCGGTCTGGCGGGCCTGCGCGCTGAGGTCCTTGGCGTGGTTGGCGGCCTCGGCGTTGCGCTTGGTCATGCTGGAGACTTCCTCGAGGGAGGCGGCGGTCTGTTCGAGGGAGGCGGCCTGACTGGAAGCAGAGTCGGCGAGGGCCTGGGCGGAGGCTTTGATCTGGTTGGCGAAATCGGAGTTGCTGGCGCTGGTCTCGACGAGGGTTTCGCTGGCGAGGAAGAGCTGGTTCATGATGCTCCGGGCGACGAGCCAGGCGAGGGCGCCGAGGAGGACGAGGGCGGTGGCGGCGCCCAGCCAGAGGCGGAAAAGGAAGAGGTCGGCCTCGGCCCCCGCCGCGGCGCCGGTCTTTTTGGCGTGGGCGGTGAGATCGTCGCTGAGGGCTTCGAGCGCTTTCTCGAGGGCGCCGAAGGCGGCGATGAACGCGGGCAACTCCTTTTCGCAGGCGGCGGCGCTCTCCCCGGCGAGTTTCACGATCTTGAGGCCGGACGCGGCGTAGGCTTCGAGGGTGGGGCGCACGGCGGCGACATCGGCCTTGAGTTTCTCGGGCAGGGGCAGGGCCTCGAGGTCGGCGACATTCTCCCGGAAGCGTTTCTCATGGGCCGCGATATCGGTGGTCACTTCGGCGAGTTGGGCTTGGTCGCGCCGGATGGCGGCGAGCTGGGCGGCGAGCACATCGCCGCGCATGGCATCGTGCATCATGTCGGCGTCGCCGGCATGGCGCAGGGCCTGGGAAACGAGGGCGACTTCGCGACTGTGCCGGGCGACGCCGCGATAGGACAGGTGCGTGGCGGCGACCACGGCGAGGAGCGTGGCGGCGGCGAGGCCGGTCGAGATGCCGAGTTTCTGGCGGACGGTGAGGTGCATGGTGCGGGAGGCGGCTCTCCCCGCAGAAGCCCGAAAACCGGGACGGGGATAACTGCCCCCTAAGGATCGGCCGGAGTCGGGGCCGGTTTAGCGAAACCGCGGCCGGCACCGGTTGCGGTTCAGCTGCCGCCAGGGACGTGGTCGGCGAGGGCGCGGGCAATCTCCTCGCGGACGAGGGGTTTGCGCAGGACGACGCGCGCGGCGGTTTTTTCGAGCAATTCCTGCCGGGCGGACTCGACGAAGCCGGTGACGATGACGACCGGGAGGGAGGCGCGGACCTGCAACATGCGCTCGATCAGCTCGTCGCCGTTCATGCCGGGCATGGCGAGGTCGGAGACGAGCAGGTCGCAGCAGGCGGGGTCGGCGGTGAAGACGGCGAGTGCGTCCTCGGGCCGGGTGTGGCGCGTCACGATGTAGCCGAGGCTCTCGATGAGCTTTTCGATGGCGAAGCCGCTGACGGTGTCGTCGTCGACGAGCAAAATGCGCTGGCCGCGGCCACGCGGCACGGCGGCGAGGGGCTTGGGCGCGGGGGGCGCGGCTTCGGCGACGGCGGGGAAGAACAACTCGAAGGTGGAGCCGGCGCCGGGGGCGGACTGGACGAGGATGGTGCCTTCGTGGGATTTCACGATGCCGTGGACCACGGCGAGGCCGAGGCCGGTGCCGGAGCCGGGCGCCTTGGTGGTGAAGAACGGTTCGAAAATGTGCTCGAGCACGGACGCCGCCATGCCGGCGCCGTCGTCGGAGACGGCGAGGCGGACCGCGGGCCCGGGGCGCAGGTCGGGGTGGATGGCGGCGCGGGCGGGCGTGACGGTGCAGGCGTCGAGGGTGACCAGAATGCGGCCGCCGCGGGGCGGGAGAGCGTGCCAGGCGTTGGTGCAGAGGTTGAGGACGACCTGGTGGATCTGGGTGGGATCGGCGAGGATGGCGGGCGTGTCGGGGGAGATGCGGGTGTCGAGGGTGACGAAGGGCGGCAAGGTGGTGCGCAGGAGGCGGAGGGCCTCGGCGACGACGACGTGGATGCGCTGCGGGGAGCGGCGGCCCTCGGTCTTGCGGCTGAAGGTGAGGATCTGGCGGACGAGGTCGCGGGCGCGCTGGGACGAGGCGCCGATGCGGTCGAGCCAAGCGCGGGCCGGGTGGTGGTCGGGCAGTTCGAGGCGGGCGAGGTCGATGAAACCGAAGGTGCCGGTGAGGATGTTGTTGAAATCGTGGGCGATGCCGCCGGCGAGGGTGCCGAGGGATTCCATCTTGTGGACCTGGCGGAGCTGGGCCTCGACCTTGAGCCGTTCCTCCTCGGCGCGCTTGAGGTTGGTGACATCCGTGATGGTGCCGACGAAGCCGTCGCGCGTGCCGTCGGCGCGGAAGAGGGCGCGGGATTGGCCGACGAGCCAGGTGACGGTGCCGTCGGGCCGGATGAAACGGAATTCGGCGGAGCTGCCGTCGCGGCCGTCGCGCACGACCTGTTCCCAGCCGGCGAGGATCCGGGTGCGGTCTTCGGGATGGAGGGCGGCCTGCCAGCCGTCGCCGAGGGCCTGCGCGGGGGAGAGGCCGGCGATCTCGCACCAGCGGCGGTTGACGAAGGTGGTGCGGCCGGCGGGATCGGTGCGGAAGATGCCGACGGGCGAGACCTCGGCGAGCACGCGGAAGCGCTCCTCGCTCTCGCGCAGCGCGGCCTCGGCGCGGCGGCGCTCGGTGATGTCGCGGAAGCTCCACACGCGGCCGGCGGGCCGGCCCTGGAGCAGCTGCGGGCGGGAGAAGCGCTCGAAGATGCGGCCGTCCTTGCAGTGGATGAGGTCGAACACTTCGTCCTCGGATCCCGAATACAGGTCGCGCAGGCTGGCGAGGAAGCCGGCGGGGTCGACGAGCTGGCCGAGGATGGTGCGGAGGAAGAGGTTTTCGCCCTCGGGGTCGTCGACGGCGAAGGGCGGGAGCCGCCACATCTCGAAGAAGTTGGCGTTGAAGTTCTCGATGCGGCCCTCGGCGTTGACGACGAGGATGCCGTCGGCGGTGGAGTCGAGGGTGGCGCGCATGAGGGCGAGCGTGCGGTCGCGGGCGGCCTCGGACTGTTTGCGGGGCGTGATGTCCTGGACGGAGGCGATGTTGTAGCGTTTGCCGCCGAAGGAGATGATGCAGCCGTTGTGGAGGACGGTGAAGGTGGTGCCGTCCTTGCGGCGCATCTGGGCCTCGAAGCCGGTGACGACGCCGGAGTGCGCGAGCTGGTCGAGGTAGCGGTCGCGGAGATCGGCGTCGGCCCAGAGGTTGACCTCGCCGGTGGTGCGGCCGATGGCCTCTTCGCGGGAGTAGCCGAAGGCGGCGAGGGCGGCGGCGTTGAGCTCGACGATGCGGCCCTCGGGCAGCTCGAGGAGGGCGATGATGAGCGGGCTGCGGTCGAAGAGTCCGCGGAAGCGCGCTTCGCTTTCGCGCAGGGCGGCGGTGCGGAGCTCGGCCTCGCGCACGGCTTCCTCGTGGACGGCGGCGTTGTGGAGCACGAGGGCGGCCATGCGGGCGAGGAGGACGCCCTCGGTGATCTCCTCGACGGAGTAGGCTTGGTCGGAGTGGTCGCGGGCGACGCCGAGCACGCCGACGCATTCGGCGCCGCGCAGGATCGGAAAGACGGCGGCGACGCGCACGCCGCGCTCGCGGTAGAGGGGGCGGCCGGACGGGTGGGAGGCGTAGTCGGAGACCACCACCGGCCGGCCGGTGTCCACGGCCTGCCACGAGACGGCGTTGACGGAACGGGGCACGCGGTCGCCGACCAGGAAATCGCCGCCGAGGTTGAAGGCGCGGACGACGAGGTCGTCGCCCTCGAGCAGGGAGATCTCGGTGTGCGGCGAATTGAGCAGCGTGCAGGCGCGGTCGACGAGGGCCTGGAGCAGGTCGGTGACGTTGCGCCGGCCGAGCATCTCGAGCGTGGTCTGGTTGAGCGCGGCGAGAAACTGCGCCTGGCGGCGGGCTTCCGTCTCGGCGCGGCGGCGTTCGGTGACGTCGACGATCACGCCGTCGAAGATGATGGAGCCGTCGGGGCCGAGGCGCGGGCGGGAGCGGAAGGAGACCCAGCGCTCGACGCCGTCGGCGGCGCGGATGCGGACTTCGTGGTAGAACGGTTCGAGGGTTTCGCGGGAGCGGGCGCCGGCGGCGGTGATGCCGGCGACATCGTCCGGATGCATGCGGCTGGTGAACCAGTTGACGTCGGCGGGCAGGCGGCGGGGGAGTTCGCCGAAGATGCGGTGGGCGCCGCGGCCGAGGTAGGTGAGGCGGCCGGGCCCGGTGAGGGTGGTGACGTATTGGTAGAGCGCGCTCTCGGGGATGTTTTCGCTGATGGTGCTGAGTTCGCGGTCGCGGGCCTGCAGCTCGATCTCGCGCTGGGCGAGGTCGCGGAGGGAGCGTTCGGCGCGGTCGCGCGCGGCGGTGCGCTCGGCGAGCAGGGACTGCAGGCGGCGCTGGCCGACGACGCGCGGGGTGACGTCGAGGACGGTGAGGGCGAGGTGGCCGGCGGGCTCGACGAGAGGCACGACGTGGCACTCCTGCTGCATCTCGGCGAGGCCGCTGAGGTGGCCGGGCGGGAGCGGGACGCGGAAGAGCCGGCCGTGGAACATCTGCGCGAGGACGCGCGGCCGGCCCTGGGCGCGGATCTCGGCGAGCAGGGCGGAGAGGCCGGGGTCCCCGGGGAAGAGCTCGGCGAACGAGCGGCCGGTGACGACGGCGCGCGCGAGGCCGGTCCAGTGCTCGAACTGTTGGTTCCAGAGGACGACGCGGTCGGCGGCGTCGAGTTGGACGAATCCGCAGGGCAGCGCGTCGATCGAGGCGTGCGTGGCGGAAAGCGGCATCAGGACGCCAGCCGCGAAACGCGATCGGCGAGGGTCGTCAATCCCGGGTCGGGAAACAGGATGATGAGGTAGCCGTTGACCTTGTCTTCGCGGAGCGAGAGCGAGGCGCGCATGACCAGGGCGTGCACATGGCGGGTGTCGGCGAGGTCGGCGAAGAGGTCGGATACGGTGTCCACGCCCTGGAGCTGGAGTTGGGGCAGGTCGTAGCGGAGGGTGACCTTGAGCTCGGTGGCGAGCATGCCGACGGCGGAGCCGATGACGATGTTGCCGAGTTCGAGCAGGGCGCTCTGTTCGAGTTCGTCGAACGCGAGGTCGTCTTCGGCTTTGTCGAGGAGCAGGCGGGCGAGGCGGACCGCGCCGGGACGGTTGAGAGCGAAAAGAGCGTAGCCGGTGAGGCCGCCGCGGAAGGCTTGGCTGACGCGGAGGTTGATCTGGCCGCCGAGGTCGGGGAGTTGGCGGAGGTCGGCGAGATCCAGGAGCGTGACCTCGAGGACGCGGAGGGCGACTTCGCGGCCGCTGAGTTCGGAGATGGCGCGCGCGGCGCGGCCGACGCCGATGTTCATCAGTTCGCGGAGCACGTCCAGCATGCCCGGGGAGATGGCGGGAGCGGGCCTCATGCGGGCGGCGATTCGCCGGCGAAGGCGGCGCGGAGCTTCGCGGCGGTGACGGGTTTCTCGACGAAGGCGTAGGCGCCGGCGGCGGCGCATTTTTTCCGGATGCTCGCCTGCACGTCGGCGGTGACGACGATCACGCGGGCGGCGACTTTCCTGCGTTTGATCCGGCGCAGGAAATCGAGCCCGCTGAGGCCGGGCATCAGGAGATCGAGCGTGATGAGTTCGGGCGCGAGCGCCGGGATGAGCCGGAGGGCCTCGACCGGGTCGGCGAACTCGTGGAGTTCGGCATCGGGCACGATCCGGCGGAGCGTGCGGGCGATCAGTCCACGCATGAAGGCAGAGTCGTCGACAATGGCGATTTTCATGCGGGGGAGGGGGGGACAGTAGGCTCTCAAATCGGCGAGGAAAGCCCCAATCTGTAGGTGGATTTGCCCGCCGGCTGCGGAGATTGCGTAACTTCGGGCAAGGTCGGGCGGGGCCGGGGCGACGCGCTTCGGGGTTGCGAGGGGGGCATGAATCGCGCGTGGTGGCGACCGGTGATGTCGTCGCCGATACTTTCCGCCGGAGTGCGCCGGGCGCGGTGGACCGCGGGATGCCTCGGTTCGGCCGCTCCGGCGTGGGCCGCGGCGGACACCGCGGGATCGGGAGCCGGTTTGGCGGGCTGGATGACGGTGCTGACGCTGCTGCTGGCGGGATGGATCGCGCTGGTGTGGCGGGCCCGCGGGGCGGTGCTGGCCCGGCTGAAGGAGGTGGCGCGGGAGAAGAGCCGAGGCATCCCGTCGGCGCGACTGCGCCGGGTGAGCCTGCAAAAATTCATCCAGCTGATCAATCTGGCGGCGCGGTTGACGGGGTTGGGGCTGATTCTCGTGGGCGTGTTCGTCTGGGCGACGCTGATGCTCGACCGGCTGCCCGAAACGCATCCGCTGGCCCAGCGGATCGAGCACGCGCTGCTGGAGAAGCTCGAGACCCTCGCGATCGCGGCGGTGGCGACGTTGCCGGACCTGGGGGTGGTGGCGTTGGTGTTTTTCGCGACGCGGATCGTGCACGAGCTGCTCAACCACTATTTCCGCTCGATCACGGACGGGGAGATCGCGAGCGGGATGTTCGACGCGGTGACGGCGGAGACGACGCGCCGTCTGGCGGACATCGGGCTGTGGCTGGCGGCGGTGATCATCGCGTTTCCCTATCTGCCGGGGAGCGATTCGGCGGCGTTCCGCGGGGTGACGGTGCTGGGCGGCCTGATGCTCTCGCTCGGCTCCGCGAATCTGGTGGGGCAATTCGCGAACGGGCTGGCGATCATCTACAGCCGGGCACTGCGGCCGGGCGACTACATCGAATCGGGGCAGGCGGAGGGCACGGTGGAGCGGATCGGGTGGTTCGCGTGCACCCTGCGCACCTGCCGCAACGAAGTGGTGACGCTGCCGCATTCGGCGGTGGCGGCGGGCCTGAAAAACTACTCGCGCGGGCAGGGCGGGGTGCGGTGCGCGGCAACCGTCACGATCGGCTACGATGTGTCGTGGCGGCAGGTGCGGGAGCTGTTGCTGGCGGCGGCGGCGGCGACGCCCGGCGTGCGCGACACGCCGGCGCCGGGGGTGCGGCAGGCGGGGCTGGACGACTTCTACGTGCGCTACGAGCTGCTG
>JBILLY010000220.1:0-7211 GCA_044375835.1 Opitutaceae bacterium | reverse complement strand
TGACGCTGGAGGGCGCGGACTACCGCGTGCGCGAGGCGGAGACGGCGCAGCTCGGGCTCCACGAGGCGGCGGTGGCGCCGCCCGACGGCGTGATCCTCGACCTCGGTTTGCCGGATCGCGACGGCCTCGAGGTGCTGAAGCGGCTGCGCGAATGGTCGCGCGTGCCGGTGCTCGTGCTCTCGGTGCGCGACCGCGAGGACGACAAGATCGCCGCGCTCGATGCCGGCGCGGACGATTATCTGACAAAGCCCTTCGGCGGCGGCGAATTGCTGGCGCGGGTGCGCGCGATTCTGCGGCGCGCGCAACCGGCGGGCGAGGCGGCGACGGTGACCTTCGGGGAGATCGAGATCGATCTCGCGGCGCGGGTGGTGCGGCGGGCCGGCGCGGAGGTGCACTTGACCGCGAAGGAATACGGCTTGCTCCGGCTGCTCGTGCAGCACCGCGGCAAGGTCGTGACGCAGCGCCAGATTTTGCGCGAGCTGTGGGGACCGGCGGCCGAGGCCAATACCCACTACCTGCGCGTCTACATGACGCACCTGCGGCAGAAACTGGAGCGCGAGCCCCACGCGCCGCGGCATTTGAAGACCGAAGCCGGCATCGGTTACCGGCTCGTGGCGGAGGCGTAGTTTCCGCGCGGCGGAGAAATCTTCCGCACCCCCTGTAATAGTTGTCCGCGGATTCGTTTCTGTGGGGAGGAATGTCCTGTCGTCCTCACCGCCTCTCTCCCGCTGCCGCGCGATCGCGGGCACCGTTCGATTTCGGCCGCGCCGCGGCGCCCGGGTCGGCGGCGTGCGCCGACTGCGGGCGGCTTTGCCGCCGCGCGGCGGATGCCCGCGCCGCCGGTGTGCCCGCCGCTCCCGCGTCGCGGCCCGCGCCCGACGCCGCCCCGAGTTTCTCTCCCTCCGGTTTCAACTCCCTCCCGTCATCATGATCCCTCGTCTCCTGCTTCTCTTGCTCGCCGTGTTCGCGGCGGGCCGCGCCGCCGCCCAGAACCTCACCGTCTACAGCGCCGGCAACGTCACGCGCGGCGGTTCGCGCCAACTCAGCGCCTACGTGCCGCTCAGCCCCAACACCGTCACCTGGTCCGTCAACGGCACGCCCGGCGGCGATGCGACCTACGGCACCGTGTCCGCGAGCGGCCTCTACCAGGCGCCGACCGTGATCCCGGCGGCCAATGCCGTCGAGGTGCGCGCCACCAGCACGGCGTATCCGGCGCAATTCGGCGCGGTAACGCTCACCATCATGCAGCCGCAGGTGCAGGTATGGAGCGTGTATCCGTCGTCGGTGCCGGCGGGCAGTTATTCGATCCGGCTCAACGGCTCCAACTTCAACGCCGGCACCGTCGTGCACGCCAACGGCGTGGCGCTGCCGACGACCTATGTCTCGCCGACGAGTGTGCTCGCGACCGGCACCGCCACGGCGGCTCAGGCCGGCACTCCGGTCAAAATCACCGCGGTCAACACCGGCCTCGGCGGCATGACGAGTTCGTCCGTGAATCTCGCGGTCACCGCGCCCGTGCCGGTTGCGGTCGCGATCAATCCGACGAGCGCGACGGTGCTCGCGGGCGCGACCCGGCAATTCTCCGCCTCCGTCTCCGGCACGTCGGTCACGGGCGTCACGTGGAGCGTCAACGGCATCGCGGGCGGCGATGCCACGGTCGGCACCGTGAGTGCGGCGGGCCTCTACACCGCGCCCGCCGCGGTGCCCGCCGGCGCCGTGACGGTGCGGGCCACGAGCGTCGCCGATCCCGCCAAGGGCGCGCAGGCGACCGTGACCGTGCAGGCGCCGCCGCCGCCCGTCGTGGCGGTTTCCCCGGCGACCGTCTCCGTGCAGGCGGGTGGGACCCAGAGTTTCTCCGCGACGGTGACCGGCGCCGCCAACACCGCCGTGACCTGGAGCGTGAACAGCATCGTCGGCGGCAACACCGTCGTCGGCACGATCTCCGCCGCGGGCGTCTACACCGCGCCCGGCCAAGTGCCGGCGCCGGCGACCGTGTCGGTCCGCGCGACGAGCGTCGCCAATGCCGCGGGCACCGCGGTCGCGGCCGTCACCGTCACGCAACCGCCCGGCGGCGGCACGAGCCTCGGCACGCCCCATCTCGCCGCGGGCCGTTTCCTCGAGCAGGCCGCCTACGGCCCCACGCCGGCGGCGATCGCGCACGTGAACGCGATCGGTTTCGAGGCGTGGCTCGACGAGCAGTTCGCGCTGCCCGAGACGCCGATCAACAACCCCGGCGGCATGCTGATGGGCCAAGTGCAGCAGGAGTATCTCGCGCGCATCACGAACGCGCCCGACCAGCTGCGCCAGCGCGTCGTCTACGCCCTCAGCCAGATCATCGTGATCTCGGCCAACAAGAACATCTATCCCGACGAACTCGTGCCGTATTTGCAGCTCCTGAGCAAAAATGCGTTCGGCAACTACCGCACGTTGCTCGACGAGATCTCGCACAGTTCGCAGATGGGCAAATACCTCGACCACGCGAACAGCAACAAGCCGATGGGCATGAGCGCTGCCAACGAGAACTACGGCCGCGAGTTGATGCAGCTCTTCACCATCGGTCTCTACCTGCTCAAGCCCGACGGTTCGCGCCAGATGCAGCACCAGCTCAAGCCCGACGGCATTCCGGACCTCACCCTGCCGATGATCCCGATCCCGGCCTACACGCAGGCGACGGTGCAGCAGGTCGCGCTCGCGCTCACCGGCTGGTCCTTCCCCGGACCGAACGCGAACAACTGGGACAACTTCTCGGGCCCGCTTGTCGCGCATGAGGTCAATCACGACACGCGCCAGAAAAACCTGGTCGGCGTCACGTTGCCCGCCGGCCAGACCGCGGAGCAGGACTTGCAGGGCGTGCTCACCTGGCTGTTCAACCACCAGAACATCGCGCCCTTCATCGCCACGCGCCTCATCCGCGCGCTCGTGAAGAGCAATCCGTCGGGGGACTACATTGCGCGCATCTCGGCGGTCTTTGCCGACAACGGCTCCGGCGTCCGCGGCGACCTCAAGGCCGTCGTCCGCGCGATTTTGCTCGATCCCGAGGCGCGCAACGATGTCGCGCCGGCCGACGGCGGCCGCTTGAAGGATGCGCTCTACCACGTCGCCGCCTTTGTGCGCGCGCTCGGAGGCTCGACCGCGTCCGCCAACATCCTGCCGTGGGAGTTCACGCGCCTGAGCCAGACTCCGCTCGCGCCGAATTCCGTCTTCGGCTTCTACTCGCCGCTCTACCGCATCCCGCGCTCCACGCTCGTCGGCCCCGAGTTCCAGATCTACGGCCCCACCGAATCGGTGCTGCGCGGCAATCTGCTGTGGCAGGTCATCGCCCAGCCCGGGGCCGATTTCTCGGTGAGCCTCGCGCCGTTCCTCAATGTCGCCGGCAACACCATCGCGCTCATCGACGCCTGCGACCAGGCGCTGCTCTACGGCCGCATGCCGCCGGCGATGCGCACGAGCCTCGCCAACGCCATCAACGCGCAGGGCGACGCCCTCGCCCGTGTCCGCACCGCAATCTACCTCACCGCGCTCTCCGGTTTCTACACCGTGCAGTATTGATCGGGGCGGTGGCGTGGTCGCGACCGACCGAGAGCTGAGAGTCTGGAGTCCAGCGTCAGACACCCGATCCGACATCCGGCCTTTGCTCCGGACTCCCAGCTCCAAGCCCTCGGCCCACTCACCCCCGCCCCACCTCCGCCGCTCTCTCCCATCCTTCCACCTACGCTTCCGCCCGCCATTTCCACCACCTCCCTCCGCCCACGTTTCCCATGCAACACCGCTCCTTCATTTCCCGCCGCAATTTCCTCCAGAAAACCACGATGCTCGCGGCCACCGCCGGTCTCGGCCGCATCGGGATGTTCAACGCCCGCGCGCAAGCCTCGGGCAACGCGTCCGACTACAAGGCGCTCGTCTGCGTCTTCATGCTCGGCGGCAACGACGGCCACAACACCATCGTCCCGCTCAACGGTTCCGCGCTGACCGCCTACCAGGCGGGGCGCGGGTCCCTCGCGCTGCCCAGCACGAGCGCGCAGGTGCTCCCCGTCGTCGCGAAAAACGGCACGCCCTACGGCCTCAACAACGGACTCGCCGCGCTCCACCCGCTCTGGGCGCAGGGCAAACTCGCCGCGATCGCCAACATGGGCATGCTCGTCGCCCCGACCACGCGCGCCCAATACCAGAGCGCCACCGTCGGCCTGCCGACGAACCTGTTCTCCCACTCGGACCAAGTCCTCTCGATGCAGGCCGGCGATCCCAACGGCTCCGGCGGCACCGGCTGGGCCGGACGGGTGGCCGACGTCACGCGTCACCACAACGCGGCGTCCACCTTCCCGCCCGCCGTCTCGTTCGCCGGTTCGTCGCTGTTTTGCTCCGGCGGGATCGTGCAGTCCACGAGCCTCATCCCCGGCTACAACCTCTGGGGCCAGGGCATGGACGCGTGGCCCGCCAGCGCCGGCAACGCGAGGAAACAGGCGCTCCAGGAAATCATTTCGCTGAACAGCGGCGTCTCCATGGTGCAGGCCGCGAACGACGTGCGCGCCGACGCGATCGAGCTCAACGGCATGCTCAGCGGCCTCAACGGGACGGGTTTTGCCACGCCGTTCCCCGGCACGAGTCTCGGCCAGCAGCTGCAGCAGGTCGCGCAGCTCATCAGCCTGCGCAACCAAACCGGCATGAAGCGCCAGGTGTTCTTCTGTGCCATCGGCGGTTTCGACACGCACTCGAGCCAGGACTGGGCGCACTGGGATTTGTTGACCAACGTGTCCGAGGCGATGGCGGCCTTCTACCAGGCCACGGTCGAGATGGGCGTCGCCGACGGCGTGACGACATTCACCGCGAGCGAGTTCGGCCGCAGCCTGCAACCGAGCGGCAACGGCACGGACCACGGCTGGGGCAATCACCACCTCGTCATGGGCGGCGGCGTGAAAGGCGGCGACCTCTACGGCACCTTCCCCGATCTCGCGCTCGGCGGCCCGGACGATACGGGCAACCGCGGCGTGCTCATCCCGACGACCTCGCTCGACCAGTTCGGCGCGACCTGCGCCAAGTGGTTCGGCGTCACGCCGCAGGACATGCCCGCGGTGTTTCCGAATCTGGGCAAGTTCGCGACGGCGGACCTGGGGTTTGTCTGAGCGGCGCGGCGGAGCCGGGCGTCGGAACACGACGGACTCGGCTCGCGGCTTGCGTCGGTCGACGCGGGCCGCAGTGTCGGCGGTCTTAGCTTCGGGGCCTGGTCGTCGCTCCGAGTTCTTTGATCCCAAGGCGCGGGCTAAACCCGCGCCCGTTTTACAAGATTCGGAGAGGAAAGTCCGGACACCGCAGGGCAGGGCGCCGCATAAGCTTCACCGCAAGTGCGGACGGTGCGCGTCAAGGCGCGCCGATGGAAAGTGTCACAGAAAACAAACCGCCCGGCGGGCAACCGTCGGGCAAGGGTGAAAAGGTGGGGTAAGAGCCCACCGCGCCGACGGCGACGTCGGCGGCACGAAAAACCCCGCCCGGTGCAAGGCAAAATAGGTGGCTGGGCGGCTCGTCCGATAGCCACGGGTATGTCGCAGCCCGCGCACGCTCAAGTGAGCCGAGCGGGCCGGCGGCGGCGCAAGCCGGCGCCGAGAGAAATGACGGCCGAAGCGTCGCAAGACGCGGAACAGAATCCGGCTTACCGGCCCCGAAGCTAAGACTTTTCCGCCGGCCGCGCCGCGCGCCGCCGGCGAGGCCGGACGTGCTCCGGCCGCGGCCGGACCCGCGTCGCCGCAGGCGGCCGATTCGTTCGGCGCCGGCGCCTCGGCCGGGCGGTCGATGCTCCGGGCCGGGTCGCGCGGTCCTTGCGGAGGCAGGAGCGCCGCCGATTCGGTCCGCCCCAGGTCGGTGCCCGCGGTCGATCCCGCGGCTGCGGCGTCCTTTTCCATCACTGTCACGAGGTTGTTTCCGCCCCTTTCCCCATGAAAAAATTCCATTCCGCGTTGGTGTTCGGTTTGTCGCTGCTCGGTTGCGGCGGGGTCGCGACGGTGTCGGCGCAGCCGGCCGCGCCGAAGAAGAAGGGCGGCGCACCCGTGTCGGCCGAGACGCGCTTCCAGGATTTCAAGCGCCGCTCGGCCGAGGCGGAGAAGAGCGGGCTGGCGCAGCCGTTCCGCGGGATCACGCGCGACGGCACGGTCGAGCCGGGATTGTTTCCGATCAAGGCCACCGGGGTATCGACGGAGCCGGTGCGGGCGGCGGCGGCGGGCTTTCTCGCGGCGCTGACGCCGGAGCAGCGCGCGAAGACGGTGTTTCCGGTCGGCGACGACGAGTGGCGGAAGTGGATGAACCAGCACTTCTACGTGCGGCAGGGCGTGAGTTTCCAGGAGATGAGCGAGGCGCAGCGGGCGGCGGCGTTCGGGTTGATGAAGGCGTCGCTGAGCGCGAAGGGCCTGCAGCTCGCGCAGGACATCATGAAGCTGAACCACACGCTCGGGGAGCTGAACGGCGACGACTTCGAGCAATACGGCCAGTGGCTCTACCACGTGACGATCATGGGCGAGCCGTCGGCGACGAAGCCCTGGGGCTGGCAGATCGACGGGCATCACCTGATTCTGAACTATTTCGTGCTCGGCGACCAGGTGGTGTTGGCGCCGGCCTTCGTGGGGTCGGAGCCGGTGACGGCGAAGAGCGGGAAATTCGCGGGCGTGTCGATTTTGCAGGAGGAACAGCGCCGCGGGCTCGCGTTTCGCCGCAGTCTCGACGCGGCGCAGTCGGCGCGCGCGGTGCTCGACCCGAAGAAGACCGGCAACCACAACCTGACCGAGGCGTGGAAGGACAACGTGGTGCTCGACTACGCCGGCCTGCCCGGCACCGCCCTCACGGCGGCGCAACGGACGGCGCTCCTCGAGCTGATCGGGTTGTTCACGGGCAATCTCGACGACGGGCACGCGCGGGTGAAGCTGGACGAAGTCCGGGCCCACCTCGACCGCACGCATTTCGCGTGGATCGGCGGCACGGCGGACGACAGCGTATTCTATTTCCGGATTCACAGCCCGGTCGTGCTGATCGAGTTCGACCACCAGCGGCCAGCCAACCTGCGCCACCTGGCGGCGGATCCTTCGCAACCGAACCGCGAGCACATCCACGTGGTGGTGCGCACGCCCAACGGCAACGACTACGGCAAGGATCTGCTGCGGCAGCACTACCTCGCGCATTCGCATTGAGGGTGGCGGGCGGGGGCGCCGGAGCGGTCGTGTTTGCTGCGC
>JBILLY010000391.1:0-5112 GCA_044375835.1 Opitutaceae bacterium | reverse complement strand
GCCGTCGGCACGGGCAGCGGTGGACGCTGCGCGGTGCGACGCGGGCTGCTCGCCGCGAACCGGATCCGGGCGGGCGGGGGACGGGCGCCGGGCGGGCTCAGCCGCGGGTGGCTTTGACGAAGAGCGCCGCGGCCTGGGAGCGGCGTTTGACGTTCAGCTTTTCGAAGACCGTCACGAGGTAGTTCTTCACCGTGTTCTCGCTGAGGCCGAGTTTTTGGCCGACGGAGCGGTTGGTGTGGCCCTCGGCGACGAGGGCGAGCACGCGGCGTTCCTGCGGCGAGAGCACGGAGATGTCGCCGGCGCCGTCGGCCGGGCCGCCTTCGCGGAGGAGCTGCATGACGCGTTGGGTGGCCTCGGGTGTGAGCACGAGTTGGCCGGACGCGGCGCGCACGATGGTGGAGCAGAGTCCGGGCGGATCGATGTCCTTGAGCAGGTAGCCCTTGGCGCCGGCGACGATGGCTTCGTAGAGCAGGCCGTCGCTGGAGTGCGAGGTGAGGATCAATACGGCGATGTCGGGAAACTCGCGCGTGATCGCGTGGCAGGATTCGATGCCGGAACCGTCGGGCAGGCGGATGTCGAGCAGCACGACGTCGGGCCGGTGGCGGCGCAAAGCGGGGATGATCTCGGAGGCGCGGGCGGCTTCCCCGACGACCTCGATCGGGGCTTCGGGCGAATGGGCGCCGACGATGTAGCGGATGCCGTGGCGGACGAGCGGGCTGTCGTCGACGATGACGACGCGGATGGGGGGTGCGGGTTTGGCAGGGTCGGACATCGGAGTGGGCGATGTTGAAGCGAGTCCGCTCATGGCGGGTTCGCCGGGCCGGCGCAAGGCCGGTGTCATGGCAAACGCCGGCCGCGCGGGGCGGCGGCGGGCGGCGCGCGACAAAAAGTTCGCGGTGCGGCGCGCGGGCATTTGTTTTCTCGGCCGGCTCGTCCGGCGGACGACCTTTTCCATGACGAAACTACTCTGTGTCTACTGTGCGTCGAGCGACCGGCTGGATGCGAAATACTACGCGGCGGCCGAGGAACTGGGCCGCGAGATGGTGCGTCACGGCTGGGGCCTCGTCTACGGCGGTGGCAAGACCGGCACGATGGGAGCGGTGGCGCGCGCGGTGAAGCAGGCGGGTGGCCGCGTGGTGGGCGTGATCCCGGAGTTCATGAAGGCGCGCGAACTGGCTTACCATGAGGCGGACGAGCTCGTGACGGTGACGACCATGCGCGAGCGGAAGCTGGGGATGGAGTTGCGGGCGGATGCGTTTGTCACGCTGCCGGGCGGCTGGGGCACGCTCGAGGAGATCCTGGAAATCCTCACCCTGCGGCAGCTCGATGTCGTGCGGAAGCCGTGCGTGATCCTCAATCAGGACGGATTCTACGATCCGTTGCTGCAGCTGTTCGAGCGGATGCTGCACGAGCGGTTTTTCAAGACGTCGAACATGGCGCTGTATCGCGTGGCGGCCACGCCGGCGGCGGTGTTTGCGGAGATCGAGGCAGCGCGGACGGCACCGCCCGCGGAGTCGAAGTGGTTCGACACGCGCGGGGCGTGAGGGCGCCGGGCGCGGCGCGGTCAGTTGTTGACCGAGTAGTAGACGTGCGCCTGGGCGCGGCCGAGGTCGGCCGTGGTTTCCCCGGCGGGCACTTCGCGCAGCCAGATGATGTGCTCGGTCTGGCGACCCGACCCGCGGCGCGCGACGCTGACGAGGAACACGGGTTGTCCGGCGGGCAGGAGCAGGGAGAACTTGCCGTCGGGGCCGGCCACGGTGTCGGCGAGCGGCGTCAGCTCGGAAAGTATGCGTTGCCAAGCGTCGAGGTGGTCGGCGGCGGTCGCGGTGGGCGGGAGCTGGAGGGACTGGCGGGCCGCGACGACCTGGGCGTAACGGGCGCCGGGGAAGGCGACGACGGTCGCGTTGGGAAAACGTGTGGGCGGACCGCTTTTGGCGGGCAGTTGGATCGAGCCGCCGACGGTGACGGTGGCGGCCGGCGCGGGCGTCGGACTCGGCGCGGGGGCGGCCGGGCGGGCGGTTTGCAGGTTGCGGAGGCGGGTGCGGTCGGGCTCGGCGACATGGGCGAGGCGGATGGGGTCGACGCCGCCGGCGTGGCGGACGACGACGCCGTCGGTGGTCCAGCGCACGAGCGACGTTTTGCGCAAAATCGCGCCGGAGGAGAGCCGGATCTCGGCGGGAAAGGCGGCCGGCGACGCGGCGTCGGCGGGAGTCGCGGGGCTTGGCGCCGGAGCCGGCGCGGCGGGCGGGGGCGGTTGGGCGTGCAGGCCGGCGGCGGTCAGCGTGACGACGAGGAACAGGCGGCGGAGAGGGGCGGACATGGCGCGGCGGGAGAGGGCGGACGGGTGGTTTTTAGCGGTGCGCGGGAGCGGCGCAAGCAGTCCCCCGGGCGCGCGCCGCCCGACAATACCCTTGACTCTCCCCGTCGCGTTTGAGTTTTTGCCCGGCTCTTAACTCACGACCGACCATGGCCAACACGAAATCCGCAATCAAAGCCGCGCGTAAAGCCGAGCGCCTGACCGCGCGCAACCGCGGAACGAAGACCCGCATCAAGACCCTCCGCAAGCAGCTCGACGCGGCGATCGCCGCGAAGGACGCCGAGGGCAGCAAGGCCGCCGCGTCCGCCTACACGTCGGCAATGGACAAGGCCGTGAAGTCGGGCGTCGTGCACAGGAACGCCGCTTCCCGCGCCAAGGCGCACGCCGCGAAGGTCTTCGTCGTCGCGAAGTAAGCCTCGCCTTTCCGATTGTTTTTCCGGACCGGTGCGTTGGGCGCCGGGCCGGGCCCGCGGAGGCTTTCCGCTGACGCCCCGTCCGCTTCGTGCGTGCGGGGCGTTTCGCTTTTTTTCGTGCGGCGCGGGGACGGGGGCCTTGTGGTGGGCGGCGATGCCCACCGCCGCTCCCGGACTCCGCCGCCGTTTCCTCGGCTGGGACGGGGTGTGGCTGCCGCGCGTGGCGGCGTGGCTGGCGGAGGGGTGGAGCGGCGACGGCGCGCTTGACCTGAGCCGCACGCTCGCGCTGGTGCCGACGCGGCAGGCGGGCCGGCGGCTGCGCGAGGCGCTGGCGGAGCATGCGGCGGCGCGCGGCGCGGCGGTCTTCCCCCCGCGCACCCAGACTCCGGATACGCTGCTCGGCGCCGGTTCGGCTGCGGCCGGCGTTGCGTCGCGGCTCGAGGCGACGCTGGCGTGGACGGAGGTGCTGCGCGCGGCGGACCTCGACGGGTGCCGCGCGGTGTTCCCGACGGAGCCGCCGGCGCGGGACTTCGCGTGGGCGTGGCGGCTGGCGGAGACGTTTTCCCGGCTGCAAACGCAGCTGATGGAGGGCGGGCTGGATTTCGCGGACGTGGCTAGGCGCGTCGGGCCGGACTTCGCGGAGGCGGAGCGGTGGACGCAGTTGGCGGCGCTCGAGACGGCGCAACGGGCAAAACTCACCGCGGTCGGCCGGCGCGAACCGCACGCGGCCCGGCGGGACTGGGCCGACACGGCGGCCGTGCCGGCGGGGATCGAGCGCGTCGTGGTCCTCGCGGTGACGGATCCGCTGCCGCTCGCGGTCGAGGTGCTGCGCCGGTGGGCCGCGACCGTGCCGGTGGAGGTGGCGATCGCCGCGCCGGCGGAGGAGGCGGCGGCGTTCGACGACGTGGGCCGGCCGGACGGGGCGGCGTGGGCGCGGCGCGTGCTGCGCTGGCCGGATTTCGCGGGGCAGGTGCACTTCTGCGCGGAGCCGGCCGCGGAGGCGGAGCAGGCGGTGGCGATCGCGCGGCGCCACGCGGATCCGGATGGCGTCGTGGCGCTCGGCGTGGCCGATCCGGAGGCGCTGCCGGTGCTGGAAAACGGACTCTCGCGCGCCGGCCTGGCGGGCTACAACCCGGAGGGGCGGCCGCGCCGCGCGGAGCGTCTGCACGGTCTGCTCGCGGCCATCGCGGCGCTGGCGCGCGCGCCGACGGCGGCGACGGCGGTCGGGGCGCTGGCGCGTTGTCCCGACTTTCTGGATGCGCTGCAGGCGCGGGCCGGCGGCGAATTTTCCATCGCGCGCTTCCTGGCCGAACTGGATGCGGCGCAGGCCGAGCGGTTGCCGGCGGACCTGCCCGCGCTGCGGCGCGCGGTGACGGCGCGCACGCCGCGGCTGGCGGCCGGTTTGGCGCTGGTCGACGCGGTGCGCGCGACACTCGACGGGGCGGACTTCGCGTCCGGGGCCATCGCGGCGCCGGCGCTGCTGCTCGGCGGGCGCCGACTCGACCTCGCGGCGGCGGACGACGCGCGGCTGGCGGAGGAACTCGGCGCGTGGCGCGACACGGTGCGCGAGTGCGCGGCGGCCGCGGAGCGTTTCCCGCGCGTGCGGGCGGCCGACTGGTGGGAGGTGGCGTTGCGGGCCTTCGGCGAAAGCCGGCGCACCGAGGCGAAGAGGCCGGGCGCGCTCGAGTTGCAGGGCTGGCTCGAGTTGCTGTGGGAGGATGCGCCGCACCTGGTGATCGCGGGGCTCAACGACGGGCTCGTGCCGGAAGCGATCGTCGGCGACGCGTTTCTGCCGGAGTCGCTGCGGGAGCAAATCGGGCTGAAAACCAACGCGGCGCGTTTCGCCCGCGACGCGTGCCTGCTCCAGGCGCTGGTCGCGGCGCGGGCGGAGCGCGGCCGGCTCGACGTGCTGCTCGCGAAGACGTCGGCGGCGCGCGACCCGCTGCGGCCGTCGCGGTTGCTGCTGCTCTGCGCGGACGAGGAGCTGCCGGGGCGCGTGGCGGCGTTGTTCCGCGAGGCGCCGCCCGGGCGGCCCAATCTGCCGTGGCGGCGCGCGTGGACGCTGGCGCCGGGGCCGGTCGTGCCGCCGGCGAAGGTGGCGGTCACGGGGCTGCGCGCGTGGCTGGCGTGCCCGTTTCGTTTCTACCTGCAGCACGTGCGGCGGATGGAGGCGGTCGACGCGGCGAAGAGCGAACTCGACGCGCGCGACTTCGGCACGCTGTGCCATGCGGCGCTGGAGGCGATGGCGCGGGAGCCGGCGCTGCGCGACTGCACGGACGAGGCGGTGCTGCGCGAGTTTCTGCTGGACGCAATCGAGCGCGAGGCGCGCGGGCGCTTCGGCGACGAGCGCACGCTGCCGCTGACGATCCAGATGGAGTCGGC
>JBILLY010000811.1:0-2990 GCA_044375835.1 Opitutaceae bacterium | reverse complement strand
AGACCGCCTCGCAGCCGCCGGGGCCGGCCAGATAGGCGCTGGCGTGCTCGATCCCGGAGTTGCTCATCGCGGTCTCGCCCGGGCCCACCACCGTCGTCGCGCCGAGCTGGGTCTTGCCGACCTCGCCCCGCAGGCAAGTCACGATCCCGTATTCGGAATGTGAATGCGGCCGGTAGACGGCGCTCGCCTTCAGGCGCACATGCTGGACGCAGACCAAACCGTCCAGCCGCGTCCAAAACCGGCAGTGCTCCTCCGCGGAGACTTCCGGCGGCCGGAACAGGTGGTTCCGCAGGGTCGTGGTCAAGGGATCGGCAAACATGCGGGCGACCGCGGCTCCGGGCCGAACCCGGGACCGTGGTCCCCGGCGATCCAACGCGTCCCGCCCCTCCCCGCACCAGTCCAAACCCGGGCGGCCGCGTTACATTCCCGCGACGCCGGCGACGAGTCTTGCCGCCGACACACGACCGACACGGAAATCGCGGGAAACCACGCCGGCCCGCCCGCGCCCCGCGCTTTGTCGGCGCCGTTTGCGGTTGTCCGCCGTTTCACCGCCCCGACCCTTCCGCCGCGTGACCTTCCCTGCCCCGTCTCCGCTTCCGCCCTCGGCGCGCTCCGCCGCCACCCGCTCTCCCGCATGCCCCCCGCACTCGTGATCTTCGACTGGGCCGGAACCCTGGTCGATTTCGGCTGCCGGGCTCCGCTCGTGGCGTTTCTCGACGCCTTCGCGGCGGCCGGCGTGCCGATCGACGAGGCGACCGCGCGCCGCCCGATGGGCGCTCACAAACGCGACCACGCCCGCGAAATCCTCGGCTTTCCCGCCGTCGCGGCCGCCGTGCGGGCCAAGTTCGGCCGCGACCCCGGGGAAGCGCTGCTCGACGACATCTATGCCCGCTTCGGCGTCAGGCTCGCCGAGATCCTTCCCGGCTACGCCGTCCCGGTGCCGGGCGCCATCGACACGCTCCGCTGGTTGCGCGACCGCGGTATCCGGATCGGCAGCACCACCGGCTACACCCGGTCCATGATGCTCGTCCTCGAGCCGGCCGCCGCCGCCGCCGGCCTCCGGACCGACGCCTTGGTCTGCGCGGACGAAGTGCCCGCGGCCCGGCCCGCCCCCTGGGCCTGCCGGCGCCTCGCGGAGCGCTTCGACGTCCGCGACCCGGCCCGCTGCATCAAGATCGGGGATACACCCGCGGACGTTGCCGAGGGCCTGAATGCCGGCATGATCAGCCTCGCCGTCAGCGCCACGGGCAACGAAGTCGGCCTCGCCCACGCCGCGCTGGCGGCCCTGCCGGAGTCCGAGCGCGCCGGGCTCGTCGCCGCCGCGGCCGCCCGCCTGCGCGCCGCCGGCGCCCACGACGTGCTGCCCGGTGTCGCCGCGTTGCCCGGCTGGATCGAACAGCGGTCCGAAACCCGCTCCCGCGTATGAACGCCGAAAACCCGCCGCGCGGGCGCGGAGCCCCCGCACTCCGCTCCCGCCTGGAAACCCCGTGGCTTCTGACCGCCTGGTGCGTCGTGGCCGCGTTCGGCGCCTACGCGTGCATGTATGGTTTCCGCAAACCTTTCACGGCGGCGACTTACAGTGACCCGGCGTTCGGTCTCGGCCTCAAGACCTGGCTCGTCACGGCGCAGATCGCCGGCTACGCCCTCTCGAAATTTCTCGGCATCAAGATTATCGCCGAAATGCCGCCGGCCCGCCGCGCCGGCGTGCTCCTCGCCCTGATTTTCGCGGGAGAAACGGCGTTGCTCGGCTTCGCCCTCACTCCGGCGCCGTGGTGCGCGGCGTGGCTCTTCGTCAACGGCCTCTCCCTTGGCCTGGTCTTCGGGTTGGTGCTCGGCTTCCTCGAGGGCCGGCGCCTCACGGAGCTCTTTGTCGCCGGTCTCTGCGCCAGTTTCATTCTGGCCGACGGCTTCACGAAATCGGTCGGCGCCTGGCTGCTCGCCGCGGGCGTCGGGGAGCGCTGGATGCCGGTCACGGCCGGCGCCCTGTTTCTTCTCCCGCTGGTCGGCTTCGTCTGGATGCTCGGACGCATCCCGCCGCCGTCGACCCATGACGTCGCCGCCCGCGCGTCCCGCACCCCCATGACCGGCGCGGATCGCCTTTCGATGGTCCGCCGGCACGGCATCCGCCTCCTCGGGATCATGCTGGCCTACCTGCTCATCACGGTGCTGCGCAGCGTGCGGGCCGACTTCGCGCCGGAGATCTGGAGCGGTCTCGGCGTCGGACAACAACCCGCGCTCTTCACGCGGTCGGAGTTGTGGGTCACGCTCGGCGTCGTCCTCGCCAACGGCGCCGTCGTGCTCATCGCGGACAACCGCCGCGCCTTTTTCGCGTCGATGGCGATCTCCGCGGGCGGTCTGGTCCTGGCGCTGGCCTCGTTCTTCGCCGTCCGCGCGGACGCCATTTCCGGTTTCACCTTCATGGTCCTGCTCGGCGTGGGCATGTATGTCCCCTACGTCGCCGTCCACACCACGGTGTTCGAACGCCTGATCGCCCTCACCCGCGAGCGCGGCAACATCGGGTTCCTGATGTATATCGCCGACGCGACGGGTTACCTCGGCTACGCGGCCGTCATGGTCGCGCGCAGCACGTTCCCGCGCGACGGCAACTTCCTCGCCTTCTTTCTGGATCTCGGGACCGCGCTGACGGGCGGAGCCTTGGCCGCGGTCCTCGTCTCCTGGATTCTCTACGCCCGCCGCGCGCCCGCCGCCGCGGGGTGAACCCGCGGCGGGCCGGTTCAATCCGCCCGCCGGCAGACGGGCCGCACCCCGACCCGGTGCGCGCCCGAGGCCACCGCGTAGGCGAACGCCTCGTCGACCGCGCCGAGGTCGAACTTGTCGTGCACCAGGGAACCGAACGGATAATCCGCGTGGTGCCGCTCGACGAACTCCACTGCGGCCACGAAGTCCTGCCCGTTGTAGTTGTGGAGTCCGCGGAGCGTATGAACGTTGCGCACGAGTTGCTCGGCATTGATCGCGAGCGGGCGCGCCGG
>JBILLY010000808.1:0-2997 GCA_044375835.1 Opitutaceae bacterium | reverse complement strand
CAGCGCCTGCTCGAGGAGCACGGCGTCGGCGCGGACGGTGACGTCGGGCGCGACGACGGAGTCGAGGCCGAGGTCGGGGGCGAGGGCGGCGGCGTCCTCGAGCACGGCGGCAAGCAGCGGGGCGAGCGGGACGGGCTGCAACTGGAGGGCGAGCCGGCCGCTGTCGGCGAGCGAGAGCAGGAGAAGTTTCTCGAGGATCGCTTTGAGGCGGTGGACCTCCTCGAGGAGGGAGGTGCAGGACTGCTGCCAGGGGGAACCGGGCGGGGCGTGGTGGAGGGACTGTTCGAGCTCGGCTTGGAGGAGGGCGAGGGGCGTCTTGAGCTCGTGCGAAGCGTCGGCGCTGAAGCGGCGGGCCTGGTGGAAGCTGCGCTCGAGCCGGTCGAGCATGGCGTTGAAGACATCGACGAGGCGGCGGAACTCGCGGTCGTGCGCGGGGGCGGCGATGCGGCGGTCGAGGCCGAGCGCGGTGAGGCCCTCGGCGGCGCGGGTGAGAGCGACGACGGGGCGGAGGGCGCGGGCGGCGAGCCACCAGGCGGCGGCGCCGGCGACGAGGAGCACGAGCGGCAGGAGCAGGAGCAGGCGGTCGCGGAGGCGCTGCTGGTCGAGGTTCAGCTCGTCGAGGTTGGCGGCGAGGACGAGGTGGGTGTAAGGGTTGCCGGATACGGCGACGCGCCAGCGGTGGCCGGCGGGGCGGTGGTCGACGAGGAGGGTTTCCTTGACGGGGAGCGGCGGGTTGCGGGCGGAGAGACCGGCGCGTTTGGGCGGGGGCGGCGGAGTGGTGACGGTGACGCCGCCGGCGTAGGCGGAGGGCGCGGGGAAGGCGCGGGGATCGAGGGCGGCGGGCCAGCGCGGCGAGCGGTAGACCTCGCGGTCGTAGTTGGCGACCCAGAGCACGAAGGCGGGCGGGCGGTCGCCGCCGGAGAGGAAGCCGAGCGCGGTGTCGAGCCGGGCCCAATGGCTGGCATCCTCGACGCGCTCGAGGTTGGAGCCGGCGAGGTGGCGGAGGTCGCGGTCGAGGCGGGCGACAGTGGTGTCCTCGGCGAGAGTCCAGGCGAGCCAGCCGCCGCCGAGCAGGAGGACGGTGGTGGCGCCGGCGACGAGGAGCGCGAGGCGGAGGCGGAAGGAGTTCACGCGGGCGGCCGAGCCGGAGCGGCCGGCGCGGGCCGGGCGCGGTAGCCGACGCCGCGCACGGTCTCGATCACGGAGGCGGCATCGGGCGCGGGGTCGAGTTTGCGCCGGACGCGCTGGACGTAGACGTCGACGAGGTTGGTGCCGGGATCGAAGTGGTAGTTCCAGACGTGTTCGCAGATCTGCGCGCGGGTGAAGGCCTGGCCGGGAGAGCGAAGCAGGTAGGTGAGCAGGGCGAACTCGCGGGTGGTGAGATCGACGGTGGCGCCGCCGCGGCGGACCTCGCGGGTGACGAGGTTGACGGTGACGTCGCCGTTCTGGAGCAGCGTGAGGGCGTGGCCGGTGGCGCGGCGGGCGACGGCGTGGAGGCGCGCGATGAGCTCGTCGACGTAGAACGGCTTGGTGAGGTAGTCGTCGGCGCCGAGGTTGAGACCCTCGAGGCGCTCGTTGAGGGCGGCGCGGGCGGTGACGAGAATCACGGGGACGGCGAGGCGGCGCTCGCGGAGCTGGCGCAAAATGCTGAGGCCGTCGCGACCGGGGACCATGATGTCGAGGACGAGGGCGTCGTAGGCCTGGGTGGTGGCTAGGGTGAAGGCGGTGTCGCCGTCGGCGCAGGCGTCGACGACGAAGCCCTGGGTCTCGAGGCCCTTGCGGACGAGGGCGGCGAGTTTCCGGTCGTCTTCGAGCACGAGGATCTTCACGGCCGCCGATGAGCCTCCCGGGGGACGGCGGGGTCAAGCGGGCAAAGATTACAGAGTTTTCATCGCGGCAAGGGGCGGCGATTCATCTCGGGTGATCACAGTGGCGGTATGAAGGCGAACACCGGACACGGCGGTTGGCGGCGGGGCGCGGCAGCGGGGCGGCTGGCCGGAGCGTGGCTGTTGGCGTGGGCGGCGGCGGGCGAGGCGGGGGCGCACAACCTGACGGGCGATCCCGCGCGGCCGCACTACGACCGCAGCGTGCGGCCGCCGAAGGTGATAATCGTGGGGCGGCAGGTAGCGCGGGCGGAGACCGGGCCGGCGACCGGGGCGGCGGCGGGGGAGCGGTTGACGCCGGCGCAGGCGGAGGCGTTCCGGGTGTTTGCGCCGCACGTGCGGGTGCGCTGGGACGACGCGTTTCTTTACGTGGAGAGCAACGGCCTGCCGGCGCACGGGATGATGACGGGGATCACGGCGTGGCAGCAGCAGGTGCCGTTGCCGCAGCCCTATGCCGGGACGAATGCGTGGCGCTTGCCGCGGCGACCGGAACCGGCGGCGCAGCCGGTGTCGATCCGCGACCGGTTCCTGCGCGGGGCGATCGCGCTGGCGGCGAACGGCGTGCCGATCTTCAACCCGCAGAACAACCGGGGGGAGATCTCGGCGGAGATCGGCGAACTGGACGAGTGGGGCGGACACTGCGGGCGGGCAGACGACTACCACTACCACGCGGCGCCGCTGCACCTGCAGGCAACGCTCGGGCGCGCGCTGCCGATCGCCTACGCACTGGACGGCTACCCGATCTACGGGCTGACGGAGCCGGACGGAATCACGCCGGCGGGGCTGGATGCGTTCAACGGCCACACCACGGCGGCGCTGGGATACCACTACCACGCGTCGTTGAAATACCCATACGTGAACGGCGGCTTCCACGGCGTGGTGACGGAACGCGAGGAGCAGGTCGATCCGCAGCCGCGGGCGCAGGGCGTGCGGCCGGCGCTGACGGCGCTGCGCGGGGCGAAGATCACGGGTTTTGCCGGCACACCGGGGGAGGGTCGCAGCACGCTCGACTACACGGTGAACGGGCGGCCGGCGGCGGTGAGCTATGCGCCGGCGGGCGGGGGCGTCTGGAGTTTCCGGTTCACCGGGCCCGACGGCAGCGTGCGCGAGGAAA
>JBILLY010000055.1:0-12386 GCA_044375835.1 Opitutaceae bacterium | reverse complement strand
ATCGCGCCGTTGCCGATGTTGAGATGCACGGTGCGATTGATGGTGCCGCCCACGGCGGACTGCCGGACCGAAAGGTTGTTGCGCGCGAGGAAATCGGAGGTGGCGCGGATGTTGCGCTCGCCGATGCGGAACGTGTCGTTGGTGGTCAGCACGCAGGCGCCGCCGGCGACGAAGATGCGCAGGCGGCCGAGGTCCGCTTTGAGGCCCAGCAACGAGCGGAAGAGCAACGGCAGGCCGGTGTCGGCGAACATCGCCGGCTGGGCGGTGGCCTTCTCCGGCGAGATCTTCGATTCGGGCAGCATCAGGTGCAGCAAGCCGCCGACCTTGTAGACGGGATCGTAGGCGACCACGCCGATGCACGAGCCGAGCGCGTAGGTGCTCAGGGTGATGCTGGGATTGTTGGAGACGCTCATCTCACCCACGCCGACGACGACGCGTTGGGCGAAAATGGAGGCGATGGTCGGAGAAGCCATGAAGGGGTTCGGGTCGAGGCGGTCGGCGCGGGACGCGCGGATCAGGAATAGACGAGCAGGCGCTGGCTGATCGGCGTGACTTGGTTGTGGCTGCGGATCTTCGCGATCGTGCCGGGGCTGAGTGCCTGACCCTCGCCGATGAGCAGCAGGCCGTGCGGACTGTAGATGCCGTTGGCGAGCACCATGCCGGGTTCCAGTTCGTGGAGCATGATCTCGCGCACGCGCTTCGGCAGCTGCACCAGATTGCTGACCTTGAGGAAGAGGCGCACCGCCTCCGGGTCGAATTCGCTGCCGGAGCGGGCCAGGATCGCGTCGATCGCGGCGGTTTTGGAGAGGCCGGATTCGACGAAGGCGACGGCGACGGCGAGGCAGCGGGCGGGCCAGGGAATACCCTCGCCGGCCAGGCCGTCGGGATAGCCGCGACCGTCGAAGCGCTCGTGATGCGCGCGCACGACTTCGCCCACTTCATGGCGCGGATCGACCAGCGCCGCGAGCGTCTGCCCGTAGATCGGGTGGCTGTGCAGCATGCCGCGTTCGCGTTCGGTGAGTTGCTCCGGTTTCGTGCGGAAGGCGCGCATCATCTCGCGCGGCATGCCGATGAGCCCGAGGTCGCAGAGCCAGGCGGCGGTGCGCAGGGCGTGGCGTTCGGTGTCGTCGAACTGGTCCGTCGCCGCCATCTGGTTGGCGAACTCGACGAGCGCCTTGGCCTGGCCGCCGAGGATCGGGTCGTAGGTGGTGAGGATGCGGCGGCAGAGTTCGAGGGAGTTCTCGTAGCTGGCGGCGAGCTCGCGGTTCGCGGCGTCGAGGCGTTGTTTCTTGGACTCGAGGGCGACCACCTTCGCTTCGAGCGCGGTGTTGGCCTCGCGCAGCTCGAGATTGAGGCGCTGGGTTTCGGCCTGGAGCGTCTGGTTGCGCGTCACGAGTTCGTGGCGCTGCACGGCGTTGCGCACCGTCGCGACGAGTTCTTCGCGCAGCCAGGGCTTGGCGACGAAGCGGAAGATTTCGCCCTTGTTGATCGCGTCGACGATCGTCGGCAGCGCGAGCACCGCGGTGATCAGGATACGCGAGGTGTGCGGCCGCAGACGACGGCTCTCGATCAGAAAATCGAGGCCCATCATCTCGGGCATGCGCTGGTCGGAGATGATGACGGAAAAGTCGGTCTCGGCGAGGATCGCGAGGGCCTTCAGGGGGCTGGTGACGCCGACGACGTGGAAACCTTCGCGCTCGAGGGTGAACTTGAGCGCGGTGAGCACCACGGGCTCGTCGTCCACGACCATGATGGTCGCGGGCGCGCCGGGCGCACCTTCCGGGCTGACGGCGGGCGAAGCGGGATCGGTCGGATCGGATGCGCTCATGGGGTGGCGGCGCAGGCGACGGATGTCGCTGCGGGCGGGGATTCGCAGTGCCGCGCGATGTGGTCCGCGATGTGGTCGAGGCGCAGCTGGCGCTGCGCGGCGCCGTTTTCCCAGGCGGCTTTGGGCATGCCGTAGACGACGCACGAGGATTCGTCCTGGGCGAAAGTCGCGGCGCCGCGCTCGCGCAGGCGGAGCAAGCCCTCCGCGCCGTCGCGGCCCATGCCGGTGAGCACGCCCGCGAGGACGTGCTGGCCGTGGCCCGCGTCGGCCGCCGATTTGAAAAGGAGATCGACCGCGGGACGCTGGTGCCAGATCGGCGGTCCGCCCACGACGCGCGCCCGATAGTGGTCGGTCTGCCACTGCACGAGCAGATGGAAATTCCCGGGCGCGACGAGCGCGAGGCCCGGCTCGAGGCGGTCGCCGTCGACGGCCTCGCGCACCTCGAACGCGCAGAGGGCGTTGAGGCGCTCGGCGAACGTGCGCGAGAACACCGGCGGGATGTGTTGCACGATGGCGATGGGCGGCAGGGTGCCCGGGAGACGGGTGAGCACTTCGCTGAGTGCTTCGGTGCCGCCGGTGGAGGCGCCGAGCACGATCAGATCGCGACCCGCGCGCCGGCGATCGGTGGCCGCGCGGGCCGGCCGGGCGACGGGGGCGACGGGGGCGGCGGGGAGCGCGGTCGCCGCGACGGTCCGCCGGATCCGCGCACCGGCGGTGGCCTTGATCCGGGCGATGAGTTGCGGGCCGAGGTCGCCGAAAGAGTAGGGGCCGCCCGGTTTGGCGAGCACATCGAACGCGCCGAGCCGCAGGGCCTCGAACGCGTAGTCGGAGCCGCGCTGCGAGAGCGAGCTCATGATGATCACGGGCAGCGGCCGCTGCTCCATGATGATGCGGAGAAACGTCAACCCGTCCATGCGCGGCATTTCCAGGTCGAGCGTGAGCACGTCGGGATTCAGCTCCTTGATCTTGTCGCGCGCCGCGTAGGGATCGACGGCGGTGCCGACGACCTCGATGTCCGGATCGGCTTTCAGCGCCTCGCTGACGAGTTTGCGGACGACGGCGGAGTCGTCGACGACGAGGACGCGGATGCGCGGGGAGTTCACGGAATCAGGATTGGGCGGGCTTGCGGTAGATGGCCGGGCGCACGGTCTGGAGGCCGTGGCGCAGGTGCGTGAGGCTCTCGGAGTGGCCGACAAAGAGATAGCCCCCGGGGACCAGGCGGTGGGCGAGGCGTTCCACGAGTTCTTCCTGCGTCGGCCGGTCGAAGTAGATCATGACGTTTCGGCAAAAGATGATCTGGAACGGTTCGCTCGAAGCCGGCTGACCCTCGAGCAAGTTCAGGTGATGGAAGTTCACGCGCTCGCGCAGCGCTTGTTTCACCCGGTATTTGCCCTCCTGCGGGCCGTAGCCGCGCTGGAAATACGTGCGCACGAGATCGGGGGCGAGCCGGTCGACGGTTTCCGCGGGATAGATGGCGGCGGCGGCCTTCGCGAGGATGCGGTGCGAGATGTCCGTCGCCTCGATCTGCCAGGGAAAGGCGCCGCAATGGCCGGCGAGCGTGATCGCCATCGAATACGCCTCCTCGCCCGAGGAACTCGCGGCGCTCCAAAGCCGGAGCGCGGCCCAGCGCTCGGTGCGCGCGCGCTCCAGCATCTCGGGGATGGCGACGGTGCGCATGAAATCGAAGTGCGCGATCTCGCGGAAGAAGAACGTGTGGTTCGTCGAGATGGCGTCGATCAGGTGGCTCAGCTCCTCCTCGGCGCCCGGGCTCTGCAGCAGCGCGCAGTAGTCGCCGAGCGAGGCCGCGTTGGTGGCGCGGAGGCGTTTGCCGAGGCGCGCGGACACCAGCTGGCGTTTGTCGGGCCCCAGATTGATGCGGCTGCGCTCGTAGACGAGGCTGCGGATGAAATCGAACTCGCTGTCCCTCATGTAGAATATTCTCGGGACAATCGGCACCCGGCCCGCAAAATGTAGCGCCGAGCAGTCCGAATGAGTGTTTCCACGCTGCCGCGACCGCCGGCAGAAATTTCCCCGGGGGCGATGCCGTGGTCGCCGCTAGCCCGTGTCGCGCCGGCGGCGCGGGCCGTGCGCGAATTTATTGTCCTGCCTGCCAAGCGGTTGCGGCGCCGCGACGATCCATGGCACCGGCTTTGCTAAATTGGCCGCATGATCGATCCCATCTTCCAAACCGACAACTACCAGTTGGCGCGGAAGCTATTGGATGCATCGGTCCTTCGGCACGAGGCGATCGCCTCCAACATCGCCAACGTCGAGACCGCCGGCTTCCGCCGCCTCGACATCGCGCCGGATTTCGCGACGCAGCTGAAGACCCGCATGGCGGCGGGCGACTTCGGCCGCACCGCCGACTCGCTCCGGCCTGCGCTGGTCGAGGACCAGACCGCCCGCAGCGTGCGGCCCGACGGCAACACCGTCGAACTCGAGCGCGAGCTGCTCGTGATGAACCGCAACCTCGTGGAGCACGATTTCCTCACCGAGATCGTCTCCCGCAACATCAAGCAACTGAAGCTCGCGATCACCGGGCGCGGCGTCTGATCGCCGCCCGCCGCTCCCCGCCGTTTCACCCGACTTCCTCTACCACCGTGAACCTCATCTCCGGCATCGACGTCACCGCGGGCGCGCTCAACGCCCAGAAGACCCGCCTCGACGTTGTCGCGCAAAACATCGCCAACGCCCAGACCACCCGCACCGCGGCGGGCGGCCCCTACCAACGCCAGGTCGTTTCGTTCGAGTCCGAACTCATGCGGCGCGCGGGCAGCACCGCCGCCGGCCCCGTCGGCAACAACCTGCAGTCCGTGCGGGTCGCCGCCATCGCTCCCGACCGCACCCCCGGCCAGCAGGTCTACAACCCGCAGCATCCCGACGCCGGCGCCGACGGCATGGTCACCATGCCCAACGTCAACATCGCCTACGAAATGGTCGACCTCATCACCGCGTCGCGCGCCTACGAAGCCAATCTCTCGGTCGTGAAAAACGCCCGCCAGATGGCGATGAAGGCCCTCGAAATCGGCAAGTAATCCCCGGCTATGAATCCCATCGGTTCCATCGGCACCCTCTACCCATCGGCCCTCGCCCGCGCCGACGCGCCCGTCGCCGCGCCCAAGATCGCCCTGCCGTCGCAGGCCGGCGCCGCGGCCGCCCCGACCGACGGATTCACGCAGATGCTCGACG
Organism: Opitutaceae bacterium; assembly: GCA_044375835.1. GTDB lineage: Bacteria > Verrucomicrobiota > Verrucomicrobiia > Opitutales > Opitutaceae > ER46. Next base: position 7,369 of record JBILLY010000055.1, on the reverse strand, counting down.
GCCTCGTCGGCGCCGTCGACGCGAAGCAACAGGCCGCTTCCGCCGCCACGCGCAAAGTCCTCCTCGGCGAGTCCGATCAGCTGCACCAGAGCATCATCGCGATGCAGGAAGCCTCCGTCGCCTTCACCATGATGGTGGAGGTGCGCAACAAGCTCGTCGAATCCTACCAGGAACTCATGCGCATGCAGGTGTGAGGGCTGACGCCCATCGCTCCCCGCGCCCTCTCCGATCTCCTCACCTCCCGCTCCGCGCCTTGCCGGTCGCCCCGTGAAAAACTTCACTCAATCTCTCTTCGAACTCTGGAAACAGCTGGGTCTCAACCAGCGCGTCTCGCTTATCGTCGCGGCCCTCGCCGTCGCCGGCGGCATGATCGGCGTCGCCTTGTGGTCGCAGCGGCCCGACTACCAGCTGCTCTACGCCCGGCTCGCGGAGAAGGACGCCGCCGCCGTCATCAGCCATCTCCAGACCCAGAACATTCCGCACCAGGTCACCGCCGGCGGCACCGCCGTGCAGGTGCCGACCAACATGGTCCACAAGATCCGCATGGATCTCGCCGGCAAGGGCCTGCCCAGCGGCGACGGCGTGGGCTTCGAGATCTTCGACAAAGGCCAGTTCGGCCTCAGCGATTTCGTCCAGCGCACCAACTACCTCCGCGCCGTGCAGGGCGAACTCGCCCGCACGATTTCGCAACTGCACGGCGTGCGCGCCGCGCGGGTCATGATCGTCCAGCCGGAAAACCGGCTCCTCCTCACAGACCAGGGCATCAAGTCCACCGCGTCCGTCTTCGTCGATGTCGGCGGCGGCCGCCTCGAGACCGACCAGGTCAACGCCATCCGTCACCTCGTCGCCAACGCCGTGCAGGGCCTCGCCCCCGATCAGGTCGCCGTCGTCGACAATCGCGGCCGCACCTTGTCCGAGGAGCTGAAGCAGGATCCGACGCTCGGCACCGCCTCCTCCCAGATGCGCTACCGCCAGCAGGTCGAGGACTACCTCTCGCGCAAGGTCGAATCCATGCTCAGCGCGGTGATCGGGCCCGGCAACGCCGTCGTGCGCGTCTCCGCCGAGATCGAGACGGAGGCCGTCACCCAGACCTCCGAGAAATATGATCCCGAGGGGCAGGTCGTGCGCAGCCAGACCCAGACCGAGGACATCAACAACTCCACCGAGGCGCGCGCCGGCGGCGGTGCGAGCGGCGTCAGCGCCAACGTCCCGGAAAAGGCCGCCGGCACTCCGGAAGCATCCCGGCCCATCTCGACCTCCGAGCAGAACCGCAAGAACCGCACCACGACCTACGAGATCAACCGCGTCACCACCAACACCACGCGCGCGCCCGGCAGCGTGAAGACGGTCACGGCCGCCGTGTTCATCACGCCGCGCCCGCCCGTGCCGCCGCCGGCCGGCGCCGCGCCCGGCACCGCGCCGACTCCCGCGCCGCGCCGCACGACCCAGGAACTCGAGGCCCTGCGCCAGATCGTCGTCAACGCCCTCGGCCTCCGGCCCGCCAACGGCCAGCCGGTCGAGACGCTCGTGTCGCTGCAGGAGACCGAGTTCGCCGCCCTCGTGCAGTCCGCCGCCCAGCTCGAGGCCGTGCGCGCCAACGCACCCGCCTGGCAGACCTACGTCGAGCTCGCGGGCCGCTGGGCGCCGGTCGCGGGCGCCATCCTCGCGTTGATCATGTTCCTCCGCATGCTCGCGAAACAGAAACCCGAGCCGGTCCCGGTCGAAGTGCTCTCGTTGCCGCCCGGCGACGCCGCCCGCGCGCTGCCCAACGCCAACAACATCACGCCGGAGTTGCTCAACGAACTCATCCGCCAGAAGCCGGCCAACGTCGGTGTCGCCCTGCGCAACTGGGTCAACGACACCGCCGCGCCGGCCCCGGCGGGCAAAAACTGACGCCGCGCCATGACCGAAGCCGAATACGCCAAGCTCACGCGCCAGCAGAAGCTCGCGGTTTTCCTCATCGTGATCGGCCCCGAGTCGGCCGCCGAGGTGCTGCGCAATTTCGATGACGCCGACATCGAGCTGCTCTGCCGCGAGATGTCCACGTTCACGTTTATCCCGGCCGAGATCCAGAAACTCGCGTTCGAGGAGTTCTCCGGCCTGATCGCCAAGAGCATGGGCTCGGCCCTCGGCGGGATGGGCTACGCCCAGCGCACGCTCGCGATCGCCAAGGGCGACTACAAGGCCTCCGCCATCATGGGCCGCGTCGGCCCGGTCGGCACTTCGGTCGAAGTCATCAAGGACATCGCCGAGATGGCCGCCAGATCTTCAACCTGGTCAAGCACGAGCAGCCGCAGACGATCTCGTTCCTCCTTTCCTACCTCGACAGCGCGAAGTCCGCCGAGGTGTTTTCCCTGCTCGGCCCCGACCTGCGCGAGGAAGTGATCGAGCGGCTCGGCACCATCGAGAGCACCTCGCTCGAACTCGTGAGCAAGATCGCCCGCAGCCTGGGCAAACACTACGACACCAAGGTCCGCCCCGCCTTCCACCGCAGCGGCGGCGTCCGCTCGGTCGCCGATTTGCTGAACCAGTTGGACAAGGAGATGAGCAAGCACCTGCTCGCCCGCCTCGAGGAGCGCAACGCCGCCCTCGGCGCGCAGATCCGCAAGAAGCTGTTCAGCTTCGAGGACGTCAACCGCCTCCAGCCGGCCGACCTGCAGCGCGTGTTGCGCGAGGTCGATTCGTCGAATCTGGCCGTCGCGATGAAGTCCGCGAGCGAGGCCCTCCGCGAACGCATCTACGCCTCCATCTCGAAACGCGCGGCCGAAAGCCTCAAAGAGGAACTCGAAATGCTCGGGCCGGTCCGGCTCAAGGACGTCGAGGCCGCGCAGGAGGCGATTATCCAGGTCGTCCGGCGCCTCGAGGAAGAAGGGCAGATCACCCTCGATGCCGAGGGCGAGGCCAGCGTCGTCGCCTGAAACCGCCCGCCCGCACCCGCACTCCCGTGGCCTACGCAAAACTCATCGCTTTCGACCGCCGTCTCACCGGTGTCTCCGTCGCCGGCCGCGACGGCCGCTTTTTCACCGAGGCGGAACTTGCCCAGCGCGAAGAGGCCGCCTACCGGCGCGGAGTCGATTCCACGCGCCTCCTCGCGGACCAGCAGATGGTCGAACTCCGGGCCGAGATCGCGCACCTCGCCGAGGGCGTCTTCAAGAAACTCGGCGGCCTCGAGCCGGCGCTTGTTTCCCAGTTGCGCGACGCTTTGCCGGCGCTCGCGCTCGATCTGTCCCGGCGTCTGCTGGCCGGTTTCGAGCCGTCGGCCGAAATGGTGTCCCGCATCTGCGAGGAAGCGCTGGCCGAGATCTTCCCCGAGCGCGAAAATCTCGAACTCAGCATCTGCCCGCGCGACGCCGCGCTCCTCGAGGAAGCGAAGCCCGGGTGGCTCACCCGCTTCCCCGGCCTCCGCATCCGCACCGATGCCGCGCTCTCGCCGGGCGACTGCCAGGTGCGCAGCCGCTTCGGTCTCACCGACGCCCGCATCCAGGCGAAACTCACCGCCCTGGAACACAGCATGAATCCCCGATGAACACGTCCGTCGCCCCTCTCGTCGATGTCCTGCGGTCGCAGATCCGCCACCTGCCGGCGGTCCAGCGCGTCGGGACCGTCACCGGCGTCGCCGGGCTGATCATCGAGTCCGACGGCCCCAACGTCGGCCTCGGCGAACTCTGCCTGGTGCGCTCCTCGCGCGACGAGTTCAGCGTGCGCGCCGAAGTGGTGGGTTTCCGCGAACACCGCGTGCTCCTCATGCCGCTCGGCGACACCGCCGGCCTGCACGTCGGCTGCGAGGTCGCCGCCTGCGACCGCTCCCCGCTGCCCCGCACGGGTCCGGAAATGCTCGGCCGCGTGCTCGATGCGCTCGGCAAGCCGTTCGACGGACTCGGCCTGCTGCCGGTGGACCGCATGTCGTCCCATCTCGCGTCCCCGCCGCATCCCCTGCGCCGCCAGCGCATCAAGGCGCCGTTCGTGACGGGCGTGCGCGCGATCGATGCCTTCATCCCCTTCGGCCGCGGCCAGCGTCTCGGCCTCTTCGCCGGCTCGGGCGTCGGCAAGTCGACGTTGATGGGCATGATCGCCCGCGCCTCGGAGGCCGACGTTGTCGTCATCGCTCTCGTCGGCGAACGCGGCCGCGAGGTCCGCGAATTCATCGAGAAGGATCTCGGCCCCGAGGGACTCAAGCGCGCCGTCGTCGTGGTCGCCACGTCCGATACGCCCGCGCCGCTGCGGCTTCGCGCCGCCTACACGGCCACGGCGATCGCCGAGGCGTGGCGCGACGCCGGGAAGAACGTTCTCTTCATGATGGACTCGGTCACGCGGTTCGCGATGGCCCAGCGCGAGATCGGTCTCGCGATCGGCGAGCCGCCCGCCACGCGCGGCTACACGCCGTCGGTCTTCGCCCTTCTGCCCCGCCTGCTGGAGCGCGCCGGCGCCGGGGAGCAGGGGGCCATCACCGCGCTCTACACCGTGCTCGTCGAGGGCGACGACATGAACGAACCCGTCGCCGACGCCGTCCGCGGCATCCTCGACGGCCACATCGTGCTCTCGCGCGCCCTCGCGCACTTCAACCACTACCCGGCGATCGACGTGCTCGAGAGCGTGAGCCGCCTCACGCGGGATGTCTGCACGCCCGAGGAAGTCGCGCTCACGGGCAAAGCCCGCGAGCACCTCGCGCTGTATCGGAAAAACGAGGACCTCGTCTCCATCGGCGCCTACACCAAGGGCGCCAACGTCGCGCTCGACCACGCCATCGCGCTCCACGAGCCGCTCCGGAATTTCCTGCGTCAGAATGTGCACGAGCACACCGCCCGCGCCCAGACTTTCGCCAACCTCAAGAAAATCGTCGCATGAAACGGTTCCGCTTCCCCCTCCGCCCCGTGGCCGTGTTGCGCTCGCACCAGGAGCTGCGTGCCCGCGAGACGTTCGCCGCGTCCGTCCATACCTACGTGCAGACCGAGGAGTCGCTCGCCGCCGTCCGCGCGCGGGTCGCGCAATTCGAGGCGAGTTTGTTCTCGGGCCGGCGCGAGCGCTTCTCCGCCGCCGACGAGGCCCAGGCGCTCGCCGCCTATCGCCGCGAATGCGCCGCCGAGGCGGAAGCGGAGCGCACGATGGTCGCCGCGCGCGGCCAGATGAACCAGCGCCGCCAGGAGTATCTCGACGCGCACCGTCGCCTCGAGGTCGTCAAGCGACTCGAGGACAAGGCCCGGATCCGGCACCGCCACGAGCTCGCCCGCGACGAACAGGCCGAGTTCGACGATTTCGCCGGCCGCCGCTTCCTCAGCCGGCGCACACAGACCGCCTCATGAGTTCGAAACTCCAGAGTCCCGTCGTGGTCGGTCTGCTCGGGGTCGGCGTGAGCGTCGGCCTCGGGGTCGCGTTGATTTTCCGGGCCGTCGCGAACATCCGCCCGCCGACCGTCGAGACCGAGCCGGCCGAAGTGAAGGAAGAACTGGTCCGCAAAGGCTGGGACTTCTGGACCATCGAGATCGACAATCTCTCCACCGAGTTGAAGGAAGAGAAACTCCGGCTGCGGAAGCAGGCGGAGCTGCTCGATCAGCGCGCCGCGCGTCTCTCCGCCGAGGAGAAGGAATTCGGCAAACTCCGCGCCGACATCGAGGCGATGCGCAAGCAGATCGGGGAGAAGATCCTCGAGATCGGCGCCGACGAAGCGAAAAACCTGCGCACCCTCGCGACCACGTATTCCACGCTCACGCCCAAGTCCGCCGTCGCGATCATGAAGGAAATGGACGACTCCACCGTCGTGAAAATCCTCTCGTTGATGAAGCCCGACGTCGTGGGCCCGATCTTCGAGGAGATGGGACGGGTCGGCACCGCCGATGCCGCGCTCGCGAAGCGCGCCGCCGCCTTTTCCGAAAAGCTGCGCATGATGAAGGCCGCCAAGACCGGCAGCTGAAATTTCCGCACTCCCAGGCCGCATCACGGATCCGATGCGGTGCGAACGCCACGGACGGTGAACGCTCATGCTCCCGCCGTCCTCTTCCTCCTCCAGCACCGCCGGCCTGTCCGGTTTCCAATCGCTTTGTCCCGCCGCCGCCTCCGGCACGGGGTCGGCCTGCCCCGGCGACACCACCTTTGCCGACGTGATGTCCGGGCTCGCGCCGGATCGGCCCACGACGGACGCCGCCGCGGCCGATCTCACGGCCGCGGCGTTTGCGGCCGGCCTGATCGTGGGTGTGGCTCCGGCGTCCGACCACTCGGCGCCGCAGATCCTCGCGGCGACTCCACATCCGGAGATGGATGACGAACGCGGGACGTCCGCCGACGTGCTCGGCGCACGGGAAGACGAAGCGGCGGGCGAGCGCGCCGGTTGCGCCGCGCCGTGGCTGGTCGATGCCGACTCGGGTCCCGGCTTTCCGCCGCGCGAGCGCGCGTCGGGTTTCCTTTCGCCGGCGCAGGCCGCGACCGACGGCGACTCGCCCATCGCGCAACCCGCCGCGCACCTGGACCGCGCCGCGTTGCCGAATCCGACGCGTGCGGCGATCGCTTCTCCGGGCTTCGCGAGTGCGGGCAATAGTCCGCGTCCTGCGGCCCCGTCCGCGGGGGCGACTCCCGTCCCGATGGATCGACTCGCGGCGATGATGGACGGCGGGGAGTTTCCCGCGGCGGACGCTCTCCCGGCGCAGGTTTGGTCGGGCGGCGAGCGGGCGTTGCACGACGCGAGCTCGGTGGACCGTTCCGTTTTCACCGGCCCGATCCGTTTGGAGGCCCCGGCGGAGCGTGTGCTCGCGACGGAGCGGCGTGACGCGTCTCCAATGTCGCCCGGCGAGGGCGAGAACGCGGACGCGGTTGCGCTGCCGGGACGAGCGGAGCCCGATTCCGTCCTTTCCGCGGAAAACACACCGTCTTCCGCGGCAGCACGCCACCTCCCGGCGCCGCGCGAGACGGAGTCACCGGCGTCGGCTTTGCCGCGAGTTACCCCGGTCGCGGCATTTGGCAGGAGTAGCGATGCTCCCGCGCGCGCCGACGCGGAGAGTGGCGCAGCCGAGGTGGCGGCGGGCGACACCCTGTTTCCGGATGCGGCGCGTGCCGCGCTGGTGGCCGCCGAAGGCGCGGCCGATCTCGTCGCCACGTCTGATCGCCCGGGCCTCCGCTCGTCGCGTGAAAGCATGAGCCCATTCGTCGCTCAGCGCGGCATGGCAAAATTTGCCGATCAATTTCGGGCCGCCTCCCCAAGACCGGATGTGCAGTTCAGGGGCGATCTGAAAAAGATTCTAACTACGGAAGGAGAACGGTTTGAGAGTTGCACGGAGGGTGTTGGCACCGCCGTTGCTAATTTGCGAACCGCCATGCCTTACACCACCAATCTTCCCGCTCCCGCGATCGCCTCTCCGGGCGCTCTCGCCGTGTCGGGATC
>JBILLY010000807.1:0-3003 GCA_044375835.1 Opitutaceae bacterium | reverse complement strand
AAACGGCCGCTTCACCGGCTCGCTGAACGTGTTGCGGGACATCACCGAGCGACGGTCCGCGGAGGAGAAGCTGCGGCGGAGCGAGGAGCGGTTCCGGGCGGTGTTCGACCACAGTCCGGCGATCAACGTGATTGTGTCCGTCGCCGATGCGCGCGTCGTGGAAGTGAACGCGGCGGCGGAGGCGGCGTTCGGGTTTTCGCGCGCCGAGGCGGTGGGGCGTTCGTTGGAGGAGCTGCGCGTCCTGGTGAGCGAGCAGGCGACGGAACGTATCCGGGAGGAACTCCGGAAAGCGGGTCGAGCCGCGGGCTGGGAGCTGGCGGCGAGACGGCGGGACGGCCGCGTGTTCTTCGTGCGCATGAGCGCCTGCCGGATCGAACTCGACGGCCAGCAACTGACCCATGTGGCGATGCAGGACATCACCGAGGAGCGGGAGCAGGCGGAGCGGTTCCGCAGTGTTTTCTCGGCCAGCCCGATCCCGATTCTGCTGACGACGGCGGCGGAAGGGAGACTGCTGGAGATCAACGAGGCGGGGTTGACGACCTTCGGCTACGGCCGGGAGGCCGTGATCGGCCGGACGGCGCGGGAACTCGGTCTCTGGTGCGATGCGGACCGGGAAGCGGAGTTTTTCGCGGCGGTGGCAAAGTTCGGCGTGGTCCGGGATTTCGAAGCGGTGCTGGCGGCGAAATGCGGCGGGCGGAGGGTGATGCTGTGCACGGCGACGATGGTGCGGATCGCGGAGCGGGAGTGCATCGTGACCTCGGCGGTGGACCTGACGGCGGTGCGGGCCGCCGAGGAGGAGCAGGGGCGACTGCGGCACCGGTTGTATCAGAACCAGAAGTTCGAAGCGCTGGGCACGTTGGCCGGCGGAGTGGCGCACGATTTCAACAATATCCTTTCGGGCATCATCAATTTCACGGCCCTGGCGCTGGCCGACTTGCCGACGTCGGCCGAACGGTCGGCGGGTTATCTGTCCCGGGTGCTCGCCGGCGGAGAGCGGGCGCGCTTGCTGACCCGGCAGATCCTCCTGTTCAGCCGCGCGGAGGAGGGCAGGCAGGAGGCGGTGTTGTTCCAGGCGGTGGCGAAAGAGGCGTTGGCGCTGCTGCGCTCGACGGTGCCGGCGACAATCGAGATCGAAACGGTGATCGCCGACGATGCGCCCCCGGTGCTGGCCGACGCGACGCAGCTGCACCAGACCGTGATGAATCTCGGCGTGAACGCGATGCAGGCGATCGAGCCGCACGCCGGGCGGATTGCGGTCAGAGTGGAGGCCGTGACGCTGGACGAGGCCGCGTGCGCGGCGTGGGGAGAGATCAGCACCGCGTGGGGAGTGCTGAAACCGGGACGGCACGTGCGGCTCGAAGTCGCGGACACGGGCTGCGGGATTCCGCCGGAGACGCAGGCGCGGATATTCGAGCCCTTTTTCACGACGAAGCCGGTCGGGCAGGGCACGGGACTCGGTCTCGCGGTGGTGCGGAGCGTCGTGGAGCGGCACAAGGGGGCCGTGTCGCTGCGCAGCCGGGTGGGAGCCGGGAGCACCTTCACGATCCTGTTGCCCGCGCATCTCGCGGTGCCGACCACGCTGAAGACGGCCTGGGGCGATCTGCCGACCGGGGCGGGCGAACACCTGCTGGTGGTGGACGATGAAGCGGCGGTGCTCGACTCCCTGGCGGAGCTGCTGGTCCGGCTCGGCTACCGGGTGACACCGTCGCACGAGCCGAACGATGCCCTGGCCCGGTTGCAGGCGGCGCCGGGAGACTATGCGGGAGTCTTGTCGGACTTCCAGATGCCCGGCATGAACGGGCTCGAACTCTCGAAGCGGGTGCGCGCGATCCGGCCCGATTTGCCGGTGATCGTCGCGAGCGGTTTCACCGGCAACTTCCGCGGGGACTACCTGCGGGCCGAGGGCGTGGCGGCGGTGCTCGAGAAACCGTTTGTCCTGCCCGAGCTGGCGCGGACGCTCGCGCGGCACGTGCTCGGACGCTGAGCGGCGATCGGACGACGCCGGGCCGGCCGGCGGCGCTTCCCTTGGATAGTCCAAGGAAAGACTTGCCCCGGCTGCCTTAGATTATCTAGGTAACGAAGCATGGCCGAAAAAAACGAACTGCTGCCGGGGACGCTGGATCTGCTGGTGCTGCGGGTGCTGAGCCGCGGGGAGCTGCACGGGTGGGGGATCACGAACCGGCTGGAGCAGCTCTCGAAGAGCGCGCTGCAGGTGGACGAAGGCTCGCTGTATCCCGCGCTCTACCGGATGGAGGCCAAGGGCTGGATCGAAGCCGAGTGGCGCATGACGGAGAACAATCGCCGGGCGAAATACTACAGCCTCACGCGGGCCGGGCGGAAGCAGCTGGAAAAGGAGCAGGACCTGTGGGAGCGGCAGAGCGCGGCGATCGCGCTGGTGCTGCGGGCCACCTGACCGGAGACGCCCGACCATGAACCTGCGCCATCGCCTGAAGACGCTTTTCCGCCGCCGGGACACCGAGGCCGAGATGGCCGAGGAACTGCGGTTTCACCTCGAGCAGCGGGCGGCCGACCTGGCCGCCGACGGTGTGCCGGCGGACGAGGCGGCGCGGGCGGCCCGGAAAAAGTTCGGCAATCTTGCCAGTGTGCAGGAACGGGCGCGGGAGGCGCACGGGTGGGGATGGCTCGAGCGGTTGGCCAAGGACCTGCGGTTCGCCGCCCGGCAACTCGCCCGCGCACCGGGATTCTCGCTGCTGGCGATCGTGACGCTCGGACTCGGGATCGGGGCGAACACCTCGATGTTCAGCGTCCTCAACGGCGTGCTGCTGAAGCCGCTGGCCTACGCGAATCTCGACCGGCTCGACCGGCTCTACCGGGCGACGCCGCAGCAGGCGGAGGGCAATTTCTTCCCGGCCGATTTTCTCGAGCTGCGGCAGGCCCGCGCGGGCTATGCGGACCTGGCGGGGGTCGTGCCGGCGCAGGTGAGTCTCTCCGGTCCCGGGACGCCGGCGGAGCTCGCCTACGCGGCGCGCGCGACGGCGAATT
>JBILLY010000101.1:0-10128 GCA_044375835.1 Opitutaceae bacterium | reverse complement strand
TGAGGCGGCGCGGTGGCGCGCGGACCGGAGGGCGAGCCGGGGCCTGAAAATTTCCGTCGAAGCCGCGCGGGCCTTCGGTCAGGACGGGGGATCACCCCTATCCCCATGGCCAACCAACTCGCCGCCCTCGACCAAGCCAAGAGCACGATCCTCGACCTCAGCATCAAGTTCGGACCGAAGGTCCTCGTTGCCCTAGTCATCCTCGTCGCCGGATTTTTTGTCGGCCGCGGTTTCGGGCGCATGATCGACCGTTGGCTCGCGAAACTGGAGCTGGAGCCGCCGGTCCGGCAGTTGTTCGTGCGGCTCGGGCGGCTGGTGGTGCTCGTGCTGTTCGGCGTCATGGCGATGCAGAATCTCGGCGTGGACCTGCTGCCGTTGATCGCCGGCGCGAGCGTGATGGGCGCCGGCGTGGCGCTCGCGATGCAAGGCGTGCTCGGCAACCTGGTCGCGGGGTTGACGATCATTTTCACGAAGCCCTTTCGCGTCGGCGAATACGTGGCGATGCTCGGAGTCGAGGGCCGCGTGGAGCGAATCGATCTGTTTTCGACCCGCCTCGGCCACTACGACCGCTCCACGGTGGTGGTGCCGAACCGGAAGATCGTGGGCGAGATCCTGCACAACTACGGCCGGATCCGGCAGCTCGATCTGAGCGTGGGCGTGGCCTACGCGTCGGACCTCTCGACGGCGCTCGCCGCCGTGCACGCCGTGTTGCGGTCGTGCCCGCTGGTGTTGCAGGAACCGGCGCCGGTGGTGGGCGTGACGGCGTTGGCGGACTCGTCGATCGTGATCGCGGTCAAACCCTGGGCCAACGTGCCGGACTACGTCGCGGCCGGCGCGGCGGTGAACCGCGGGATCGTCGAGAAATTCCGCGAGGCGAAGATCGAGATTCCCTTTCCCCAGCGCGAACTACGCATCCTCGGCGGCGCCGCGGCCTGAGGGCGCGGCCGGTGCGCCGGACCGCGGGGTGGAAGCGGAACCGCGTCCCCACCGCGGGTTGCAGCCCGCGGGCGTCGCGGGCGGGGATGCGCGCCGCGCCGGGCCCGATAGGCGGCGCCTATACCCGGGAGAGGAACAAAGTATTTCGTTCCCGGCCCGCGCCGTGGTTCACTGCGGCGTGCCGCCCGTCCCCCGAGCTTGGTCTCTCCTCGTCGCCGCCCGCGCGGGCGGGCGCGGTGCGCGCGGGCGGAGGAAATCCATCCGCGAAATGCGGTCGCGCCGCTTGCTCCCGGCCGCGACCTCTTCACGCTGACTCCCTTTTCGTATCCGGCGGCGCCCGCTTCGTGCCGTCGGCACACCCGATCCCAACTCCAACCTCATCTCACCATGGAAAATCCCAACGGCAGCACCGGCGGCAAATGCCCCTTCCCCCATCTCCACGGCACCTCGGCCAAACCCACGCACACCGTGGCCGGCGGCCGTTCCAACCGCGACTGGTGGCCGAATCAGCTCAACCTGAAAATGCTCCACCAGAACTCCGCGCTGTCGGACCCGATGGATGCGGACTTCGATTACGCGGCGGCGTTCAAGACCCTCGATCTCGCGGCCGTGAAGAAGGACCTTTATGCGTTGATGACCCACTCGCAGGAGTGGTGGCCGGCCGACTTCGGCCACTACGGCGGTTTCTTCATCCGCATGGCTTGGCACAGCGCGGGCACCTACCGCACGGGTGACGGCCGCGGCGGCGCGGGCGCCGGTCAGCAGCGTTTTGCCCCGCTCAACAGCTGGCCGGACAACGCCAACCTCGACAAGGCGCGCCGCCTCCTCTGGCCCAGCAAACAGAAATACGGAAAGAAACTTTCCTGGGCCGACCTCATGGTCCTCGCGGGCAACTGCGCCCTCGAGTCGATGGGCTTCAAAACCTTCGGCTTCGGCGGCGGACGCGCCGACGTTTGGGAGCCGGAGGAGCACGTGTATTGGGGCGCGGAGCAGACCTGGCTCGCCACGAGCGACAAGCCGCTCAGCCGCTATTCGGGCGAACGCCAGCTGGAGAACCCGCTCGCCGCCGTGCAAATGGGCCTGATCTACGTCAATCCCGAGGGGCCCGACGGCAACCCCGACCCGCTCGCGTCGGCGCGCGACATCCGCGAGACGTTTGCGCGCATGGCCATGGACGACGAGGAGACGGTCGCCCTCATCGCCGGCGGCCACACCTTCGGCAAGACCCACGGCGCCGGCAGCGCCGCCCACGTGGGCAAGGAGCCGGAGGCCGCGGGCATCACCGAACTCGGCCTCGGCTGGACCAGCTCCTACAAGAGCGGCAAGGGCGCCGACACGATCACGAGCGGACTCGAGGTGACGTGGACCACCACGCCGACGAAGTGGAGCAACAACTACTTCGAAAATCTCTTCGCCTACGATTGGGAGCTGGTGAAGAGCCCGGCCGGTGCGCACCAGTGGGTGGCGAAGAACGCCCCCGACGTCATTCCCGATGCGTTCGATCCCGCGAAGAAGCACCGCCCGGCGATGTTGACCACCGACCTCGCGCTGCGGGCCGACCCGGCCTACGAAAAAATCTCGCGCCGCTTCCTCGCGAATCCGGGGCAGTTTGCCGACGCGTTCGCCCGCGCCTGGTTCAAGCTCACGCACCGCGACATGGGACCGAAGTGCCGCTATCTCGGCGCGGAAGTGCCGGCGGAAGACCTGCTCTGGCAGGACCCGCTCCCCGCGGTGAACCACCCGCTCGTCGACACGGCGGATGTCGCCGCCCTCAAGGTCAAGATCCTCGCCTCGGGCCTCGCGATCTCGGAGCTCGTGTTCACGGCGTGGGCCTCGGCCTCGACGTTTCGCGGCTCCGACAAGCGGGGCGGCGCCAACGGCGCGCGCATCCGCCTCGCGCCGCAAAAGGACTGGGATGCCAACCAGCCGGCGCGACTGGCCAAGGTGCTGCGGACGCTCGAGGGCATCCAGCAGGCGTTCAACGGGTCCGCGAGCGACGGCAAGAAGGTCTCGCTGGCCGACCTCATCGTGCTCGCCGGCGGCGCGGCGATCGAGCAGGCCGCGAAGAAAGCGGGCCGCGAAATCACGGTGCCGTTTGCGCCCGGCCGCGTGGACGCGACGGCGGAGCAGACCGATGCGGCCTCGTTCGCCGTGCTCGAGCCGGTCGCGGATGGTTTCCGCAATTACCAGAAGACGCGTTTCGCGGTGCCCGCCGAGCAACTGCTCGTCGACAAAGCGCAGCTCCTCGGTCTCACCGCGCCGGAGATGACCGTGCTCGTCGGCGGTCTGCGCGTGCTCAACGCCAACCACGGCAAGTCGCCGCACGGCGTGTTCACCGTCCGGCCGGAGACGCTCACCAACGATTTCTTCGTCAACCTGCTCGACATGGCGAATGTCGCGCAGGCCACCTCGCCGGGCGAGGAGCTGTTCGAGATCCGCGACCGCGCGTCGGGCGACGTGAAGTGGACCGCCACGCGCGTCGACCTCGTGTTCGGCTCGAATTCGCAGCTGCGCGCGCTGGCCGAGGTCTACGCCGAGAATGACGCGGGCGGAAAGTTCGTGCGCGATTTCGTCGCGGCCTGGACCAAGGTGATGGACGCGGATCGCTTCGATCTCGCCTGAGCGGGTGACAGCCGCGGCGCGATGGCGCCGCCCGAGCAAGTTGCCGACCGGGCCCGCGTGGGCCCGGTCTTTTTGCGTCGCGGCGCCGCGCGGGATGCGCTCCGGCCCAAGCGGGGTCACTCGTCGCGCAGGGCGACGAGGGGATCGATCCGCACGGCGCGGCGCGCCGGCAGGTAGCTTGCGACGAGGGCGACGACCACGAGCAGGACGCAGACCGCGACGTAGACCGAGGGCTCTGTCGGCGTGACGCCGAAGAGCAGACCGGTCATCGAGCGGCTCACGAAGAACGCGCCCACGAGTCCGACGGCGATGCCGAGGCCGGATTTCCACAGCCCTTGGCGCAGGATCATCCCGACGATCTGGCCGCGCGAGGCGCCGATCGCGGCGCGGATGCCGATCTCGCGCGTGCGCTGCGACACGTCGTAGGCGAGCACGCCGTAGATGCCGAGCGACGAGAGGAACAACGCGAGGCCGGCAAACGCCGCGAGCAGCAGCATGACGGCGCGGCGATTGTCGAACGAGGTGCCGACGGCCTGCGCGAGCGTGCCGGCGTCGTAGACGAACAACGTCGGGTCGAGCGCGCGGAGTTTCGCGCGCACGATCGGGACGAGTTCCGCGGCGGGACGCGTAGTGCGCAGAAAGACGGTCGCGCCGCCCGGCCGCGCGCCTTGCTGGACGATCTGGTAGATGAACGGATTGCCGCTCTTCTCCTCGACGCCGTTGTGCGGGATGTCGCGCACGACGCCGATGATGGTCGGCCAGTCTTCCGGTTTTTCCGGCCTTGGGCCGAAGGCGAACCGACCGCCGAGCGCGGAGCGGTTGGGGAAGAATTTCTTCGCGAAACTCTGGTCGACCACGAACACGCGGCGTTTGGGATCGCGGTCGGCTTCCTCGAAAAATCGGCCCTCGAGCAGCGACAGCCCCAAGGTTTCGGCGTAGCCGGGCGTGACCTGGACGCGGTAGGCGCCGGGCTGCGGCGAACCGGGCGGCAACGTGTCCTCCTCGAGGGTGAACGCGTTGATGGGCAGACCGCCTTGGAACGGCGTCGACGCGGACAGCGCCGTCGACGTCACGCCCGGAATTTCCCGCAGCCCCGCCGAGAGCCGCTCGATGAACGCGTTTGCCGCCTCCGCGCTGGCCCGGTGGGCGGCGGGGATCACGATGCGCGCGGTGACGACGCCCTGCGGATTGAAACCCGGGTGGACCGCGAGGGCCCGGGCGAAGCTGCCGATCAGCAGCCCCGCGCCGGTGAGCAACATCAGGGCAAAGGCGACCTGCACGATGACGAGGGCGCTGCTCAGACTGCGCACGCCGCGGCCCGACGACGCGCCGCGGGAACTGCTCTGGATGACCTCGGCGAGATTGGTGCGCAGGATGTGGATGACGGGGATGAGACCCGTGAGGACTCCGACCACGAACGTGAGCCCGATCGCGAAACCCAGCACGCGCAGGTCGAGCGTCGCCGGCAGGGCCTGGGGCAGCATCTTCGCGAGGTAGAAATTGCTCGCGCGCAGGGCGGCCCAGGCGAGGCCGAGGCCGAGCGCGGCGCCGAGCGAGGTGAGGAGCAGGCTCTCGAGGATGAGTTGGCGGGCGATGGTGCCGCGGCCGGCGCCGAGCGCCGAGCGGATGGCCAACTCCGATTGGCGGGCATTCGCGCGGACGAGGAGGAGATTGGCGACGTTGACGCAGCCGATGAGCAGCACGAACGCCACGCCGCCCTGGAGCAGGAGCAACGTCGAACGCACGGGCTGCACGCGTTGTTCCTGCACGCCGCCGACGTTCATGGTCATGCCGGAGCGCTCGACGAATCCCCGCACCTGCGGGGGCGAGGCGTCGACGTAGCGTTGCTCGAGAGTCTTGGCTTCCGCGTCCGCCTGGCCCGCAGTGGCACCGGGTTTGAGCCGGCCGAAGAGTTGGAGCCCGACGCCATAGCGGCCCTGGGGATTTTCCTGCGCGGGCGGCCAGGACAGGGGCACGACGTAGTTCACCCGGGCGTCCCAGGCCCCGAACGCCCGCGGGGCCACGCCGATGATCTTGTGGGCTTCGCCGCCCAGCCGGAGCACGCGGCCGATCACGGCGGGATCTTCGGCGAACTGCGTCCGCCAAAACGACTGCGTGAGGACGACGACCTTTTCGGCGCCGGGGCGGTTGTGCTCCTTCGTGAAAAATTCGCCGAGCAGCGGCTGCACGCGCAGGATCGCGAAGAGTTCCGCGGTCGCGCTCGCCATCGCGAGCCGGGCGGGCGCCTCGTCGTCGCCGAACATCTGTTGCGAGAAAGTCCAGAGCGCGAGGGACTCGTAGGACGCGGCGTTTTTCGAGTAGTCGAGGTAGATGGGCACATTGGCCGGCATTTTGTGCAGGCCGGCCTTGGCGGCGGAGGTGTAGAGCTCGACGATGCGCTCCGGCTCGTGGAAGGGGAGGGGCTTGAGCAGCAGCGAATAGACCGTCGAGAAGATCGCGGTCGTGGCGCCGATGCAGAGCGCGAGGGTGAGCAGCGTCGTGGCAGTCAGACCCTTGCCTTTCCCGAGGAGGCGAAACGCGTGGCGCAGGTCGCCGGCGATGCCGGTCAACAGGCCCGGGGAAGCGGGCGCGGGGGCGGGGGAGGGTGCCATTGCCGGGGATAACCCGGGGTGTGCGGGTAAAGTTACGCACTATTTCGCGCCCACGGGTCCGGTATTCCCTCGGACCGCCGGAACGGGGAATTTGCGCGGCCGGCCGCTGCGGACGACCGCGCGCCCTCCTTATGGCGAAGCCGGCGCGGAAAGAAACCGCGCTGCTAGGCCCGGAGGCGGTGGAAAAACGATTTGCGGCGTCCGGGGCAGGGGCTCAACTTCGCCCTTCCTTCCCCGGCGATCGCCGCCGCGGAACAACTCAACCCTCCACATCTCCCTCCCATGCCCATCGCTGTTGGCTCCAAAGCGCCCGATTTCACCCTCAAGTCCAAGACCGCCGACGGTTTGAAGGACATCAAGCTGAGCGACAACTTCGGCAAGAAGCAGACCGTGCTGCTCTTCTTCCCCCTCGCTTACACCGGCGTCTGCACGCAGGAAATGTGCGACCAGACCTCCGGCCTCGCCGACTACGAGCAGCTCGGCGCCGACGTCATCGCGATCAGCGTCGACAGCCCCTTCACCCAGGAAGCCTGGGCCAAGACCAACAAGATCGGGATCACGCTCGCCAGCGACCTGAACAAGGAAACCACCAAGGCCTACGGCGTGCTCTTCCCCATGCTCGCCGGCATCGGCGACACGTCGGCCCGCGCCGCGTTCGTGGTCGGCAAGGACGGCGTCGTGAAATACGCCGAACAGACCGCCACGCCGAAGGACCTGCCGAACTTCGCCGCGGTCAAGGCCGCGCTCGCCTCGTAATTTTTCCGCCGTCCGGGCGGCCTGCACCGCGGGCCGCCCGGCGTTGTTTTCCGCCGCTTCGTTTTTCGTTTCCGAAATCCGCCCTCAGATGTCCCTCCCGAATCCGTTCAACACGCTGCAGACGTTCTCCGCCAACGGCGCGTCGCACAAGTTCTACTCGCTGCCCGCTCTCGAGCAGGCCGGCTTCAAGATCTCGCGCCTTCCGGTTTCGATCCGGCTGGTGCTCGAGTCGCTGCTGCGCAACTGCGACGGCAAGCGCGTCGCCGAGGGCGCGATCCGCGATCTCGCGGGCTGGGGCGCGAAGTCGCCGCGCACGGAGGAGATCCCCTTCGTGGTCGCCCGCATCGTGCTGCAGGACTTCACCGGCGTGCCGCTGCTCGTCGACCTCGCGGCGATGCGCTCCGCGGTCGCCCGTATGGGCAAGAACCCGAAGATCATCGAGCCGCTCGTGCCCGTCGATCTCGTGGTCGACCACAGCGTGCAGGTCGATTTCGCCGGCTCGGCCGAGGCGATGCAGAAGAACCTCGACCTCGAGTTCTCGCGCAACCGCGAGCGCTACCAGTTTCTCAAGTGGGGCATGCAGGCCTTCGACACCTTCAAGGTCGTGCCCCCGGGCATCGGCATCGTGCACCAGGTCAACCTCGAGTATCTCGCCAAGGGCGTGCTCGCGGACACGGCCGGTGTCTACTATCCGGATACGCTCGTCGGCACCGACTCGCACACGACGATGATCAACGGCATCGGCATCGTGGGCTGGGGCGTCGGCGGCATCGAGGCCGAGGCCGGCATGCTCGGCCAACCCGTGTATTTCCTCACGCCCGACGTCGTCGGCGTGCACCTGACCGGCGCGCTCCGCGAGGGCGTGACCGCCACCGACCTCGCGCTCACGCTCACGCAGATGCTGCGCAAGGCCAAGGTCGTGGGCAAATTCGTCGAGTTCTACGGCCCCGGCGCCGCCGCGCTCCCGGTCGTCGACCGTGCGACGATCGCCAACATGGCGCCCGAATACGGCGCGACGATGGGCTTCTTCCCGATCGACGGCGAGTGCTCCAACTACCTCCGCGCCACCGGCCGCGAGGACAAGCACGTCGCCCTCTACGAAGCCTATTACAAGGCGCAGAACCTCTGGGGCATCCCCCAGCGCGGCCAGATCGACTACTCCCAGGACCTCGAACTCGACCTCGCGACCGTCGTCCCGAGCGTCGCCGGCCCGAAGCGTCCGCAGGATCGCATCGAGCTGCCGAAGATGAAGCAGGAGTTTGTCACGGCGTTCTCGAAGCCGGTTACGGAAAACGGCTTTGGCAAAAAGGCCGAAGAATTCACCACCGTCTCGGCCGAAGTCGGCGGCACCCGCGTGGGCCATGGCTCCGTGCTGATCGCCGCGATCACGAGCTGCACCAACACCTCCAATCCCTCCGTGATGCTCGCCGCCGGCCTGCTCGCGAAGAAGGCCGTCGAGAAGGGCCTCAAGGTGAACCCGATCGTGAAGTCGTCGCTGGCCCCCGGCTCGCGCGTCGTCACCGATTACCTCGAGAAGACCGGCCTGCAGCCTTACCTCGACCAGCTCGGTTTCCAGACTGTCGGCTACGGCTGCACGACCTGCATCGGCAACTCCGGCCCGCTCGCCGCGCCGATCGAGGAGGCCGTGGTGAAGAACGACCTCGTCGCCGCTTCCGTGCTCTCCGGCAACCGCAACTTCGAGGCCCGCGTGCACCAGAACATCAAGAGCAACTTCCTGATGTCGCCCCCGCTCGTCGTCGCCTTCGCCCTCGCGGGCCGCGTCGATCTCGATCTCTCCAAGGATCCGATCGGCAACGACAAGTCCGGCCAGCCGGTGCTGTTGAAGGACCTTTGGCCGACGCTGCAGGAAGTGCGCGACCAGATGCAGGCGGCGCTCAAGCCCGAGGTCTTCCGCCGGCTCTACAGCAACTTCGCCGAGCAGAACCCGAAGTGGAACGAGATCCCCTCGACCACGGGCAACGTCTACTCGTTCGACGCGGCGTCGACCTACATCCAGGAGCCGCCGTTCTTCGCGAACTTCGCGATGCAGCCCGGCACCATCCAGCCGATCACCGGCGCGCGCGCGCTCGGCATCTTCGGCGACTCGGTGACGACCGACCACATCTCGCCGGCCGGCGCGATCAAGAAGAGCTCCCCGGCGGGCCGCTTTTTGCTCGAGAACGGCGTCACGTTCGAGGACTTCAACTCCTACGGCTCGCGCCGCGGCAACGACCGCATCATGACCCGCGGCACCTTCGCCAACGTCCGCATCAAGAATCTGATGCTCGGCGGCAAGGAGGGTGGCAACACGATCTACCAGCCCACAGGCGAAGAGATGGCGATCTACGACGCCTGCGCGAAACACATCGCGGCGGGCACGCCGCTGATCGTCGTCGCCGGCCAGGAATACGGCACGGGCTCGTCCCGCGACTGGGCCGCCAAGGGCACCAACCTGCTCGGCGTCAAAGTCGTGGTGGCGCAGAGTTTCGAACGCATCCACCGCTCCAACCTCGTCGGCATGGGCGTGCTGCCCCTGCAGTTCAAGGAAGGCACGACGGCGCAGACGCTGAAGCTCGACGGCACCGAGACCTACGACGTCGTGGGCCTCAGTCCCGACATCAAGCCGCAGCAGGACCTCGTCCTGAAAATCACGCGCAAGGACGGCACCGCCGAAAACGTGAGCGTGCGCTGCCGTATCGATACGCCGATCGAGATCGATTACTACCAGCACGGCGGGATTTTGCCCTACGTGTTGCGCCAGATCGTCGCCCGCAGCTGACGATCGGTTTTTTTGCCGGGGCGCCGCGACGAGGCGGCGCCCCTTCTGTTCTCCGCTGCCCGCTTGCGGGAAGTCCGGCGGTGAACACGTTCCGGTTGTCCAGCGCGCAGGTCGATTCCTCCCACCATGTCAGAGTCCGCCAGCAAGCCCGTGTTTCTCGTCGATGCCCGTTCCGAACCCGTCGTGGTGCGGATCGACGGCCGGGCGTGTTTCTCCAACAGCAACTGCCTGCGCGACTTCGTCACCGAGATGGTGGCGCAGGGGAAGCGGCGCTTCGTGCTCGATTTCCAGCAGTGCGGGGGCGTCGACAGCACGTTTCTCGGCGTGCTCGCCGGCGCGGCGCTGGCGCTCAAAAAGGCGGGGCCGGACAGCAGTTTCGTCGCGGCGCGGGTCGGAGACCGGAATCTCGAGCTGATGCGCAAC
>JBILLY010000805.1:0-3011 GCA_044375835.1 Opitutaceae bacterium | reverse complement strand
GACCGTCTTGATCCCGGGGGAGGAGTGGGAACTCGTCGCCTACGGCTACCGCCTCACGGAGGGAACGGCCGTCAACGCGAAGGGCGAGGTCTTCTTCACCGACATCCCGAATTCCAAGGCCTACAAGATCGCCCTGGACGGCACGGTCTCGCTTGCGCGGGAAAATACCCAGCGCACCAACGGCCAGGCCTTCGGACCCGACGGCCGGCTGTATGCCGCCGCGTCCGGTTCGCAGCAGATCATGGCCTACGACGCCGCCGGGCAGGGCGTCGTCATCGCCGACGGGATCGCGGGCAACGACCTCGTGGTCGCGCGCAACGGCAATATCTACGTCACCCATCCGCCGGGCGGCGCCAGTCCGTTCGGCGAAGGGAGCAAGGTGTGGCTCATCCGGCCCGACGGCAGCAAGCACGTCGTCGATCAGGGCGTGCGTTTCGCCAACGGTGTCGCCCTCTCGGCGGACCAGTCTCTGCTCTACGTGGCCGACTATCGCTCCCACTGGGTTTACAGCTACGTCATCCAGCCGGACGGCACGCTCGCGCACAAACAGCGCTACTACCATGTCCACGAACCGGATACCGAGGACATGAGCTTCGCGGACGGGCTGAAGGTCGACCGCGAAGGGCGGCTGTGGGTCGCGACGCGGCTAGGTATCCAGATCTGCGACCAACCGGGGCGCGTGAACGCGATCATCCCGACTCCGAACGGCAAGATCACCAACCTCGTGTTCGGCGGCCCGAATTTCGACACCCTCTATGCGAGCTGCGTCGACAAGGTTTACCGCCGCCGCCTCAAGGTGACCGGCGCCAACGCGTGGGATCAGCCGATCAAGCCGCCCGTCCCGCGTCTGTAGCGCCGATTGCCGCGCTCCCTGCGGCGTGCGGAAAAAAAGTCGGAGGGCCGAGTCTACATCGGGGTTAGCCGGATCCGGAACCCCTTCCAGACCCGCCCGATGGCTTCATTAGACTCGGCCCTCCGTCGGTAGAACGATAACGATCGTGGGCGAAATGCACGCCCTCAAACTACCCGATTTTCGGTAGTTTTTGAGCTTGCAGAGGGCGCCGGTCTCACGCCGGCGCGCGCACCGCCGCCATGAAACGACGCACCCGTTTGGGGTCCACCGCGGCATCCCACTGGCCGCCGCGCTTGAATTCGGAGCCGACGATCGCGCCGTCGGCGTGGGTCAGAAACGCGGCGGCGTTGGCGGCGGTGATGCCCGATCCCAGGACGACCGGCAGCCGCGTCGCGGCTTTGACCGCGCGCACGTCGTCCGGCTTCGGCGCGTCGCCGGTGACGGTTCCGGTCACGATCACGGCATCGCCGCGCATGAACTCGACCGCATGGGCGGTCTCGCCGATGCCGACATCGGCCGTGATCGCGTGCGAGCTGTGCTTCTTTTTCACGTCGGCCCAGACTGCGACCCGTTCGGCGCCGAGCGCGCGGCGGTAGCGGAGCAACTCCGCGGCGCACGACTGGATCACGCCCTCGTCGGCGACGTGCGCGAACGCGAATCCCTCGGCGCGGATGAAATCGAGACCGGCGGCGTGCGCGACCGCGAGCGCCTCGCGGTTGGCGGCGGCGAGAATCTGCAGGCCGCAGGGCAGGGCGACGGCGGCTTTCACCGCCTGCGCGACCACGGCCAGCGCCGCGACGATCTCGGGGCCGACCGCGCCGCGCAGGTAGGGCGTGTCGTGCATGTTCTCGAGCATGACGCCGTCCAAGCCGGCCTCGGCGTAGATTCGCGCGTCGGACACGGCGCGAGTCACCAGCGCATGAACCGGGAGGCGGGAGGCCGGCGAGCCGGGCAACGCGCCGACATGGACCATGCCGATGATCGGCTTGCGCGTGCGGAAGGAGAAGGTGGCTGCGGGCATCGGCGCGAGAAATGGAGCGGGTGAAGAGCGTGCCGCCGATCGGCGGGCGGGAGCGGCGCGAGCCGGGCGCGTCAACGATCCGCGTAGCCCTGCGGGTGCGCGGCGTGCCAGCGCCAAGCGGTGGCGACGATCGACTCGATGTCGGGGAATTTCACCTTCCAGCCGAGTTCGGTGATCGCCTTGGTCGAATCGGCGAAGAGGGCCGGCGGATCGCCCGCGCGGCGCGGCCCTTCGACGAGTTTCACGGACTTGCCGGTGATCTTCTCGACCGCGCGGATGACGGCGCGGTTGGAGGTCGGCGTGCCCGTGCCGAGATTGTAGAAAAGCTGGGCGCCCGGCTGCGTGAGCCGATCGAAGACGGCGATGTGGGCCCGGCTCAAATCATCGACATGCACGTAGTCGCGGAGGCAGGTGCCGTCGGGCGTCGGGTAGTCTGTGCCGAAGAGCTGCAGGTGCGGGCGCTTGCCCACGGCGACATCGATCGCGAGCGGGATGAGGTGCGTCTCCGGCTGGTGGTCCTCGCCGATCACGCCGTCCTCGGAAGCTCCGGCGGCATTGAAGTAGCGGAAAACGGAGTAACTCAACCCGTGGGCCGTCGCGAGGGCCTTGAGCACGTTTTCGATGTCGAGTTTGGTCTGGCCGTAGGGATTGATCGGCGCCTGCGGCAGGTTCTCGTGGATCGGCAGGGAGGCGGGGACGCCGAAGGTCGCGCAGGTGGAGGAGAAGACGAATTTCTTCACCCCGGCGTCGATCATCGCGTTGAGCAGGTGCAGCGTGGCGGCGACGTTGTTGAAGTAGTATTTCAGGGGCGCCGTGACGGATTCGCCGACGTAGCAATACGCGGCGAAGTGCATCACGACGTCGATCCGCTCCTCCCGCAGGACGCGGCCGACGAAAGCCTCGTCGCCCAGATCGCCGACGTGGAAGGGAATCCCCGGCGCGACCGCCCCGCGGTGACCGTAGACGAGATTGTCGAGGACGACCGGGCGATGCCCCGCCGCAACCAGTTGCCGCACACAATGGCTGCCGATGTAACCGGCGCCGCCGACGACGAGGACGTTCATAAGAGGCGAGGCTTGTATTGCTTTCGACGGGACGCTGGCTAGCGATTTCTCTTCCCATCGAATGAAGCAGTTC
>JBILLY010000804.1:0-3013 GCA_044375835.1 Opitutaceae bacterium | reverse complement strand
GATTTGAGAATTGAAAATTGAGAGCGGAAAGCGGCGGGGATGAGGCGGCGCTTCGGCGGCGGGGGGTCAGAAACTCTTTTTCAGGGTCACGTAGACGAAGCGCTGCATCGGGTCGCTGAGGGGGCTGTAGAAGAGACCGGCGATCCCGGTGCCGGCGATGCCGGTGAAGAAGAACGGGACGTCGCGATCGAACACGTTGCTGGCGCCGAGCGTGATCTTGGTGCGGTCGAGCCACCGCCACGCGCCGGAACGGTCGCCGCCGGAAGGGACCGTGTAGCTCAGCTGGACGTCGAACTCCGAGGAGCTGGCGACCCGGCCGCCGGTGACGAGATCGACGGCGGGGGACGTCGTGATGCGGTAGGAGTCGAGGTAGCGGAAGGTGACGCCCGCGGTGACGGCGTGGCGGCTCCAGAAGACGCGGGCGTTGCCGCGGCGCTTGAGGGGGGCGTTGGCCGTGCGGAAGGGCCAGCCGACGTCCTCGCGCGAGGGTTGGCCGATGGCCAGCTGGGTTTGGTATTTGTCGACGAAGGTGCCGAGCGCGCTCACGTCGAAACGGTTTTCGCCGAGCGCGAACTTGTAGCTCGCGTTTAGGTCGAGGCCCTCGGTGAGGAGTTCGGTGGAGTTGATGGGCGTGAGGTCGAGGAAGGTGATCACGCCGGGCAGGCCGGCGGCGGTGTCGGCGGCGGTGGGCGCGGCGCGCGTGATGCGGGCGGCGGGCATGAGCGCTTCGTTGGCCAGCAGGGTGGTGGTGGACAGGTTGACGATGCGGTCCTGCTTTTTGATGCGGTAGAAGTCCGCGCTGAGGCGGAAGCCGGCGAACCAGCGGGGCTGAAAGACCACGCCGTAGTTGAGACTCTGGGACGTCTCGGGCGCGAGGCCCGGGTTGCCGCCGGTGACGGTGTCGGCGACGGTGTAGGCCTGGTTGCGCCGCGGGTCGGTGATGTTCAGCGGCGTCTCGCCGGGGAGGGCGGGGCCGATGCTGCCGACGGACGGCGGGGTGAAGCCCTCGCCGTAGCTGACGCGGAGCGTGAGGCCGGTGACCGGTTCAAAACGCAGGCCGGTCGCGGTGGTGGTGCTGGCGTAGGAACCCTTGCGGCGGGCGTTGGCGGCGCCGTCGACCTCGCCGGACTGGTGTTCGTAGCGGAGGGAACCGGTGAGCTCGAGGCGTTGCGCGAACGGCGCGGCGCGTTTCGGGTCGATCAAGGGCACCGTCGTGCCGACATAGGCGGCGTAGGTCTCGCGCGTGATGTCGGCGGGGCGGGTGGCGGTGGAGGGGCTGTTGGTGCCGACGGAGATGTCGCCGTTGAGGGCGTTGTAGGCCGAATCGGTCCGCCACTGGATACCGCCGGTGAGCTGCGGCTCGAGCCGGGGCAGGAGGCGGAGCGGTCCCGCGACGCGCAAGGCGCCCGACCACATCGCGGTGCTGGCGGCCTGGACGTTGGTGCGGCTCAACTCGGCGAGGAGGGCGGGATCGTTGGTGAGGCCGCTGGCGGGGCCGATGAAGGGATTGTAGAATTTGCCGATGAAGCCGGGCAAGGTGCCGGCCAGGGCTTGGGTCAAGCGGGAGGCCACGATCGTATCCAAGCGCCGGCTCTGGGTGGCGTGGCCGTAGGAGACGTCGCCGTTCCAGTGCCAGTCGGCGGAGATCCGGCCCTTCAACGAACCCAGCAAATTCCAGGTCTGGGATTTGGTGTTGCGCGGGTTGTTGCCGTGGTCGTGCAGGCGCGAGGTGATCAGGACCGGAACGCCGGCGGCGCCGAGGGCCGCGGTGCCGAAAGGATTGAAGGGATTGGCGGCGGGCACGGAGACCTGGATGAGCTCGCCGTCCTGAACCTGGGCGGTGTTTTCGGCCAGATTCACCTGCAAGGTCGCCTCGGTCTCCTTGGAGAACCGGTGGGTGAACTCGGTCATGAGGGCGCGGATGTTTTGTTCCTGGCGGGTCCAGTTCTGACCGCCGCCGCCGCGCAGGCCCCAGCCCTCCTTGGCGTTGTCGTCGAGTTGGGGAATGAGCTGGGTCGCGGACAGGAGGCCGTTGGACGTGCGCGGGACGGAGGCGTAGCGCGTATTGATGACGGGCAGGTTGGTGGTGGCGCCGGTCGCGCGCTGGATGTTGACGGTCGAGCCGATGGTGGGAAACGCCAGACCGGTGAAGAGGGCGGGATTGCGCTCGAGGACGCGCGTGCGCATGCGCTCGTAGAAGCCGCCCTCGTTGTTGGACATGCCGTTGCTGCGCGAGTAGTTCAGCGACATCATGAGCTGGGACCGGCCCTGGTTGAACACCATGCCGCCGGAGAGGGAGAAGCCGACCTTGGCGACATCGCCCGCGCTCGTGCGGTTGCCGTAGGTGGTGGAAACCTCGAAGCCGCGGTAGTCGCTGCGGAGGATGATATTCACGACGCCGCCGGTGGCGTTGGCGCCGTAGATCGCGCCGGCGGAGCTGGGCAGAAACTCGATGCGTTCGACGGCGGAGAGGGGGATGGTGTTGAGGTCGGCCTGGCCGGACGCGGCGGAGGACGCCGATCCGCTGGGCATGCGCCGGCCGTTGACGAGGACGAGCGTATCGGAAATGCCGAGACCGCGGGAATTGATCACGCTGACGTTGGCGTTGGTGTTGCCGATGCCCATGGGCGAGACGGCGTTGGCGGTGTTTTGCGGCAGCTGGGTGATGAAGTCCTGCATCGAGATCGCGCCGCTGCGGTCGATGAGTTCGCGGTTCACGACGACGTAGGGCGTGATGTCGTTTTCCGAGCGGGGCTGGTCGACGTTGCGGGTTTCGAAGCGCTCGCCCTTGATCTCGAATTTGTCGAGGGCGACCGCGGCTTGCGCGGCGGCGGGAGCGGACGCGGTGGCCGGAGCCGTGGCTTGGGCGTGGGCCGTGGCCGCCCACCCGGCCAAGACGGCGGGAATCGTCGCGAAGAAACGGGAACGTGCGGGCGGTGTTTTCATGGGAGGGCGGGAGCGGACGCGTGGGACTGCGAGAGAGAGGGTGAAGAGCCGGAGGTCGCCGGGCGCG
>JBILLY010000054.1:0-12454 GCA_044375835.1 Opitutaceae bacterium | reverse complement strand
TGGAATTTGGCCTTTGGCCTTTGGAACTTGGAATTTGGAACTTGGAACTTGGAACTTGGAACTTGGAACTTCCGCGCCGCGCAGCGGCGCGGCGCGGCGCGGCTCTATTTCGCGAGTTTCCGCAGGCCCTTGTTGATCTTGTCGACGTCGCAGACGGTCGGATCGTAGTCCGGCCCGAGCCACTCCAGCCACTCGCGCCCCAGGTCCGTGTGCGGTTCCTTGATGCACGCCAGCATGTCGTGGAAGGCCTCGATCCCGCCGCAGTCCTCCGGCGGCCCGGCGCGCTCGCCCGCGATGCAGAGCGGGTAGTGCACGCCTTTTTCCAGTTCGCCGGATTTCTCGACCTTGATCTCGACCTGCCAGCCTTCGCCGAAGTGGTAGCCGTAGGTGAACCGCTCGCGGTGATCGAGGTCGAGGTCGGCCAAGGTCACGTCGCGGTCGTCCTCGATCGAGAGTTCCTCGCGCTTCAGCGGGTTGCCGAAGCGCAGGTCGTCGAGGTTGAAGGCATGCGTCTGGTAATCGAACCAGTCGAACGCGACCTGGATCGAGTCGTGGAGCCGCGAGAGCCACATCGATTCGCGCACGAGCAGCCGGCGCCAGATGCGCGGCTGGCAGGCCGTGACATGGAAGCGCAGCGTGAACACCCGCTCCGGCGGTTTCTTGGTCTTCGAGCCCTTGCCCTCGTGCAGCGAAATCATGCGAGGCGCAGACCAAAGCGCAGGCACCCCGCCCCGGCAAGTTTTGAGCCGCGACGCCACCGGGCGCCGCCCGCCGGTCCGGCGGGCCGCTCCGGCGGGAGCGGGTTCAGAAACGATACGCCGCCGTCACGCCGACCTGCCGCGGATCGGCGCGGGTCTCGTAGCGCGTCTCGATGTAGTCCGGATCCTCGTTGCCGAAGAAAAACACGCGCTTGTCGTAGCGCCGGTCGAAGGCATTGCGCACCCACGCCGTCAGCGACCAACGCGGCCAGGCATAGCCGAGGCTGGCGTTGACGACGCGGAACGGCCGGCGCGCCTCGTTCTGGTTGTTGGAGTCGAATTGCCGCGCACGACCGACCAGCTCCGCGCGGGCGAAGAGCCCCTGCTCCGGCTGGTAGCGCACCGCCGCCGTGTAGCCGTAGGGCGGCGTGTTGGCCAGCCGGCGGCCGCCGCCCGCGTTGCCGTTGGTGAGCGTGAAACGGTCGAGCTCCGAGCCCATTTGCGCGAGCGAGCCCTGCACCGACCACGCGCGCGTCAGCGCATAGGCGCCCGCCGCCTCGACGCCGTGCACGCGCGCGTTCCGCGCGTTGGCGGTGAAAAACCGGTAGTTGCCGCCGAAGCCCGCCGAATCGCGCACCTGCGTGTTTCGCCGCTGGAGCAGAAACACGGTCACCTCGCCCGTCAGGCGCCCGTCGAATCCGCTGCCGCGCACGCCGGCCTCGTAGTTCCAGAGGTCTTCCGTGCCGTAGACGAGCGGGTCGGCGGGCGGGCTGATGCGCGCGTCGATATTGACGCCCCCGGCCTTGTAGCCGCGCGTCACCGACACAAACGCGAGCTGCCGCGCGGAAAGGTCCTGCTCGAGCGTGAGCTTGCCGCCGAACAGCGTGTCGCCGAACGCCGGCGCAAACGCCACGGCCGGGTCAAAGGTGCCGCGCGTCTTGCGGAAGCGCGTGCGCGTGCCGCGGCCCTCGGTCTCGACCCGCTCGGTGCGCAGGCCGGCCACGAGCCGCGTGCCGGGCGCGAAGTCGTGCGCCGCCTGCCCGAACACCGCGAACTGGTCCGAGCGGTAGTCGCCGCGGAGGCCGCGCACGTTGCCCGGGTCTTCGTTGGTGTAGCGGCTGTCCTCGTCGGTCCGGGAGGCAAAGGCCCCGAGCGTCCACCGGTCGATCCAGCCCGCCGCGCCGCGCACCGCGGCGGAGTCGAGCCGCAACTCCTGGTTGAGCACCGTGCGGTCGCGCCGCAGGTCGCTGAAACCCATGTAGGATGCCGCCGTCCAGTCGTCGTCGTAGCTGTAGACCGAGTCCGTCCACGCGCCGGCCGTGACCGACGTCACCCGCACGTCTGTGAATCCCGAATACGTCCCGCGCAGGCTCGCCGCGGTCGAGCGCTGCGCGTCGCGGCCGGGCTGGTCGCTGAAGGTGCGGGTGCCGTTGTTGTCGAGGGCGAACTCGTCGAAGCCGTTGTCCGCATCGGCGAAGAACACCGCGCCCTCCCAACGCCAGACCGCGGAGGGATTGGCGGTGAGCCGCAGGCGCGCGCTGAATTCGTCGCGGGCATTGGTGTCGCGCCCGAGCGTCACGTTGCGGCGGAAGCCGTCGCTCGCCTGACGGTGCACGGCGAGCCGCACCATCAGCCGCTCCGGCTGCGCCGCGACGAGCGGGCCGCCGACCGCGAAGCCGCCCGCGCGCAGCGCGTCGCCGCCCACCGTGGCCTCGGCCTGTCCGGTCCAGTAGGGCGTCGGCGCGTTCGTCACGAGCCGCACGAGCCCGCCGGCGGCATTGGCGCCGAAGGCCCCCGCCTGCGGCCCGCGCAGCACCTCGACCTGCCGCACGTCGAACGTGCCGCCGATCGTGCCGAGCCCCGTGAAATCGAGATCGTCGACGAGGAAGCGCACGGCCGAGTCCGGCGTCTCGCCCTCGTATTGGGAGTTCTCGCCGATGCCGCGGATCTGGAAATACCGCGGCCGCGAGGTGCCGCCGCTCCAGGTGAAATTGGGGATCTGGTCCGCGAGATCGCCGAAATGGCGCACGGCGCCGAGGCGCAGGGCGTCGGCGTCAAAGGCGGTCACGCTCGCCGCGATGCGCTCGAGCGGCGAGGCCCAGAGATCGGCGGTGACGCGCAGGGGCTCGAGTTTCGCCGGAGCCGTCGCGCCGGGGGATGCGGGCGTGCCGGCGGCCGGCGAGGGCTGCGCGACGGCGACGGAGACCGCGACGAGCGTCGCGGCGGTGTGGAGGAGGATTCGTGTCGGGTGCTTCATGGTGGTGATGCCCGACCCAAATTGGACTCCCGAGAGAAGGGGCGCCGTGGCAGCTCCCCATGGCGCGGCTCGCGGCGCCTGCTGTTTCCTTCGTCGGCATGATCCGTTTCAGGTTCGAAGGGTCGAGCAGCCGAGCGTGCCGCAATCTCAGTCCTCCGCGGAGGACACCCCTACAGGCGAGGCGGACGCAAGGCCCGGCGGCCCCGCACCGCAAGCGGAAATTCCGTCAGCAACGCACGCCGGTGCCGGCCGCACCTCAGGGCAGATCGTAAACTTCGAGCAGCGCGGCGCCCGTCGATTGGTCGCCGCTTTTCACCTGCACCGTGTAGGCGCCGGGCGCCAACGAGAGCACGAGCGCGGCATCGCGGCTGTTTTCGTCCGCCAGACGAAACGCCCCCGCGCGATCGAAGGCATCGGTCAACGGCTCGGCCGAGGCCCGCGCCGCGCCCGCCCACCCGCTGTTGGTCGAGATCATGCGCTCGCCCTGGAAAACCGACAGCACCGGCTGCTGGATCGCGTCGGCGACGCCGAAGGCCGCGAGCGTCGGACCGACGGCGCGCACGAGCACGTTGCGACTCGCGCTGCCGGAAATCACGAACCCGCTCACGATCGTATCGGTGGCGGAGTTCAAGCGCGCGAGGGTCGAGATGTTGACGATGGCCTGATCCTGCGAGCCCGCCGCGGATCCGCTGAAAATATGGGTCATGAGCCGCCCGGCTCCGGCCCGCACTCCGAGGAAGCGGCACGCCACGCTGGAGCCGCCGTTGTCGTAGACCTCGAGCATGCCGAACTGCCCGTTGCCCGGAATCACGCCGCCGGAATAGGGCCCGCCCTTGGTCGAGGGGTCGCTCGAGAGCGCCGCGCCGTGCAGCACGGTCACGGGCGCGCCGCCGCCGGTCGCATAGTCGGAGTTGGTGCCGTCGTCGTAGGCCATGCCGTGCATGTCGCCCGACAGCAGCACGAGATTGGAAATCCGGTTGTCGCGGATGTAGTTCGCGATCTCGGTGCGCTCCGTCGCATGGCCGCCCCACGAGTCGTCGCCGAGCCGGGCCGGCGCGATCCACGGATCGGGGTTCACCCAAACGATCAGCGGAAACCCGTTGTCGCGGGCGCTGATGAGTTCCTGTTTGAACCACGCTTTCTGCGCCGCACCCATCTTCGTCTTGGCGGCGGACTCGCGCTGGGTCGCCGGATTGGCGGCGCTGCGCAGGTCGGTGACGATGAATCGCACCCGGCCGATCGTGAACGATTGCGCGATCGCGCCGCCGGCCGAGCCGAGCGGGTAGTGCGGCACGCGCTCGCGGAACACCGTGCGCGCGGTATCGCGGCCGATGGCGGTCGTGTCCGCGTCGTTGCCGCAGAAGTCGTGGTCGTCCCAGATGTAGGCGACCGGGACATTGCGGTAGAGGTTGCCCTGTTCCGCGTGGTTCAGGACGTTGTCATAGTTGCTCCGGTAGTCGTCGGGGTTGGTGCTGTTGGTGTCGCTGTAGTGGAGGTCGCCGGTGTTGATGAACAACAACGGCCGCTCCGCGACGATCGCCGCAAACGCACTCTGGTTCGCGTGCCGGAAATCGCCGCACGACGAAAAGGCCACGCGGAACGACGCGCGCCCGAGCGGAAATGTCCGGAAGCGCCCCCTGGAATTGGGCTCCGCCCGCAAGGCGCCGGCCACTTCGATCCCGTAGTAGTAATCGGTGTCCGGCTCCAGGCCCTGCACCGACAGTTTCGCCGTGTTGCCCGACGACGCCGCCGTCGTCACGGCCGCGGAAAACACCGCCGGCGTGAGCGTGGGCGACCGACTCACCTGCAGGCGCACCCGCTGACCGCCGGCATTCAGGCGCGCCGTCACGGTCGCGCTGGTCGGCGTGATGTTGCCCGACCACACGCCGCCCGCAACCCACACCCCGGATTGTCCGAAAGCGGACACAATCCCGACCAGAAACACGGCCAGTAATCGCAGCGGGGTCATCGAAGGGGGAAGCGGGGTTGAACGTCTCGAACTACCTTGGCGTCGCAAGGGCAATCTTCGGCGCGAAAGCGGGGGTCATGACCGCTGCGGACGCGTCGTGATCCCCGACGGTTAACACCGCGGCGCGAAATTATCCGGGCTACTTGCGCCCAGTGGCAGGGCGCTATTCGCACCGATTTCACAACCATGGTGGTAAACCAAGACCCTCGCTTGTCGTCATGGGTGAAGCTGCCGTGAATTGTCCGCGTAAAAACCACCGCTCTCTGATCGTCGCGATCATTATGCTGCTGTTGACCAGCAGTTTCCTTCGCGCGCAGCCGATCCTTTCCGAGTTCATGGCGGCCAACACGTCGGTCTTGGCCGACGCCGACGGCGCCTTTCCCGATTGGATCGAACTCCACAATCCGGACGGCCTCCCGATCAACCTTACCGGTTGGTATTTAACGGACTCCGCCACGAACCTGACCAAGTGGCAGTTCCCCGCCACGGTGCTGCCGGCCGGCGGTTACCTCGTGGTGTTCGCGTCGAACAAGAACCGCACGGAGCCCGGCAAGGAACTGCACACCAATTTCGCGCTGAGCGCCGGAGGAGAATACCTTGCGCTCGTCCGTCCCGATGGAGTTTCGGTCGCATCCGAGTTCGCCCCGACTTTTCCGGCCCAGACGGACAACGTCTCCTACGGTGTGCTGCCCGGCCCGCAGGGCGGATACCAAGGCGTCGGTTTCCTCGGCACCCCGTCGCCCGGCCGGGCGAATACCCTCGGCGTGGCCGGCGGCCTGAGCGACTACGTGAGCTTCTCCCGGGAGCCGGGCCCGTTTTCCACCGCCTTCACGCTCAGCCTCTCCGGTGCCGGCGCCGGGCAGGTCATCCGCTACGTCGTCACGTCCGCCACTGCCGCGGGCACGACCACCGACCCGGTCGCGACCTCGCCGGAATTCACCGAGGCCATCACGGTCGATCGTTCGATGCTGATCCGCGCCGCGGTCTTCGCTGCCGATGGCAGCAGCCGCGGCCCGGTCACCACGGCTTACTTCGCCAAGCTCGACGCCTCGGTCGCCTCCTTCTCGAGCCAACTTCCGGTCCTCGTTTTGGACAATCTCGGCGCCGGCGGGATGGCGAAGGACGGTGTCGACCACCCGTCGTGGATGTATGTCTACGCCCCCGCCGCGGCGGGCCGCCCGACATTCCTGTCCGGCCCCGGCCAGATCACCCCGCTCACCGCGACCGTCCGCGGCTCCTCTTCGGCGGAATTCCCCAAGAAAGGCTACAACCTCAAGCTGACCGATCCCAGCGGCGACCCAAAGCCCCAACCCCTGCTCGACCTCGCGTCCCACGAAAAATGGGCGCTGGTCGCCCCCTGGTCGTTCGACCAAGGCTACATCAACAACGCCTACATCTACGCGCTCTCCAACCGCATGGGCCGCTGGGCACCGCGGACTCGTTTCGCCGAGGTGTTTTTCAACACCGGCGGCAACAGCATCGATTCCGCCGATTACGCCGGCATCTACGTGATCACCGACCGCGTCGAGGTCGGCTCGGCCCGCGTCAACGTCACCCCCCTCGCCAAATCAGACCTCTCCCCCGCCACCGTCACCGGCAGCTACCTCCTCAAGATCGACGACCCGGATCCGGATGAATTTTCCTGGCGGACGCGCCGCGGCGTCCCGCAGAACGGCCACTCCTCCATCGTTTTGGTCGCCCCCAAGGCCGACGATATCGCCCCGGCCCAGACCGACTACATCGTGGACTACGTGCAGCAGATGGAAGACGCCCTCGCGTCCGATCTCGCCGCCGGGTTCTCCCGCCGCACCCACCTCGACTACATCGATCGCGGCTCCTGGGTCGACCACCACATCCTCAACACCTTCGCCGCCAACCCCGACGCCTTCGAACGCAGCGCCTACTTCACCAAGGATCGCGACGGCAAACTGAAGGCCGGCCCGGTCTGGGACTTCGACCGCGCCATGGGTTCGCATTGGGACGAGCGCTCCTACCGCCACGATGTCTGGTCGGGCCTCGGCGCCGTCGACGTGTGGAAAAGCGGCTGGTGGGGCATGATCGCGCAGGATCCGGAGTTCATCCAGGACTGGGTCGATCGCTGGCAGGCGCTGCGCCGCGGCACGCTTTCCAACTCCAGCCTGCTCTCGCTGGTCGACACCCAGACCGGCGAGATCGGCCTCGACGCCGCCCTGCGCGACTCCACCAAGTGGCCCGACAACGCCAGCTTGCGCGGCAGCTACGCCGCCCAGATCGACTACATCAAGTATTGGGTCACCCGCCGCGCCGAATGGATCGACGCCCAGTTCTCGCTTCCGCCCCAAGTCGCCAACGACGGCACCACGCTTACGTTCACCGCCCCTGCCGGCGCGGAACTCATCTACACCCTCGACGGTTCCGATCCGCGCTCGCTCGGCGGTGACATCGCCCCCAACGCCAAAATCTCCGCCGGTCCGCTCCAAGTCCCGACCACCGCCAACGTCCACGTCCGCGCCTACCGCACAGATCTGAAGGGCGTCTTCCCGAGCAGCCCCTGGAGTGCGGCCATCGGTGACCGCGCCTCCACCCCGCTCCGGCCGGCCGCCCGCATCGTCAACATCTCCAGCCGCGCCCTCGTCGGCAGCGGTGAAAACGCCCTCATCGCCGGTGTCGTCGTCGCCGACACCCACGCCAAACGCTACCTCGCCCGCGCCGTCGGCCCCGGCCTCGCCGCCTTCGGCGCCTCCGGCGTCGTGCCCGACCCGCAGCTCAGCATCTACACCCCGGAGGGCGTCGAACTCTTCCGCAACAACGGCTGGCTCAACGGCCCCGACGCCGCCCTCCTGCCCACGTTCGCCAAGTCGGTCGGCGCTTTCCCGCTCTCCCCGTCCAGCCTCGATTCCGCGCTGGCCAACCGCCTCAACGCCGGCGCCTACACCGTCCAAGTCTCCACCCCCGCCGACCAACCCGGCATCGGCCTCGCCGAACTCTACGAACTCGATGCCAACGGCCGCACCGTCAACCTCTCCACCCGCGCCCGCGTCCGCGGCGGCGAAGGCGTGATGATCGGCGGCTTCGTCGTCCAGGGCCCCGCCTACAAACGCATCCTGCTGCGCGCCATCGGCCCCACGCTCGCCGCTTTCGGCGTGGAGACCGCCCTGGCCGACACCGTGCTCACCGTCTACTCCGGTTCGACCGTCGTCGCGTCCAACGACCGCTGGGAAGCCGCACCCGAAGTCGCCGCGCTCAAGACCGCCACGGAACGCGCCGGCGCGTTCGCCCTCGCCGCCAACAGCGAGGACGCCGCCCTCCTCCTCACGCTCCCCCCCGGCGCCTACACCGTGGAAGTGCGCGGCAAGGGTGAAGCCGAGGGCGTGGCCCTGCTGGAGATCTACGACGTCCCGTAAGCGACGTCCCGTCCCGCCCCGGCGCACCTCGCCGCCCGCGCCCCGGCCGATGGCCGACCCCGCTTCCTCGGCCCGCAAACCATCCTCGGTCGCGGCAAACACAAGGGCCGCTCCCTTGTGGGGAGCGGCCCGTGTGACCTAACACCAAGCAAACCGTTTGAACTACAAACTGCACTGTCCCTGCAGACAGCGCTGACTACGCGGGGATATACGCATCCCGGCGCGAAACGCTCAAATTTCGGCCAAGAATTTTCGCCCGCCCGCGCCTCACGGTCGGCGCCCGGTGCTCTGCCCACCGCCCGGCGCGACTCCGCTGCCTAACCCAGCAACTCCGCGGGCATCGACGCGGGCACCGCGGCGTTTCCGTCCGCCGCGACCAATCGCCCGCTCTTCAGCGGATAGCGGAAGCGGTGGCCTTCGTAGTTCCGGAAAACCACCTCGTCGTCCGTGATCTGCTCCACGTAGTCCGGGTTGATCGGCACCTTGCCGCCGCCGCCCGGCGCATCGATCACGTATTGCGGCACCGCATAGCCGGTCGTGTGGCCGCGCAACGCCCGGATGATCTCCAGGCCCTTCCGGACGTCCGCCTTGAAGTGCGCGCCGCCCGTGATCAGGTCCATCTGGTAGAGGTAGTAGGGCCGCACCCGCATGCGCAGCAGCCGGTGCACCAGCGCCTTCATCACCTCGGCGTCGTCGTTGATGCCCTTGAGCAGCACGCTCTGGTTGCCGAGCGGCACGCCGGCAAACGCCAGCCGCTCGCAGGCCGCCCGCAGGTCGACGGTCGCTTCCTTCGGGTGGTTCACGTGGACACTCATCCACACCGGCCCGTATTTTTTGAAAATCTCGCAGAGCTCCGGCGTGATCCGCTGCGGCAGGAAAACCGGGATGAGCGACCCGATGCGGATGAACTCCACGTGCTTGATCGCCCGCAGCCGCGCGATCAGGTGCTCCAGCTTCTTGTCCGAGAGCAGCAGCGGATCGCCGCCCGAGAGCAGCACGTCGCGGATCTCCGGGTGCGCCTCGATGTAGCGGAGCCCCTGCTCGTATTCCGGGTGGAAATTGTAGTCCTGCGCGTTGGAGACCAACCGGCTGCGCGTGCAATACCGGCAATACGCCGCGCACCGGTCCGTCACCAGAAACAGCACCCGGTCCGGATAGCGGTGCACCAGCCCCGACACCGGCGAATGCTCGTCCTCGCCGAGCGAATCGAGCATCTCGCCTTCCGAGATCACCGTCTCCCCCGCCCGCGGGATCATCTGCTTGCGGATCGGGCAGTCGGGGTCGTCGCGGTCGATCAGGTTGAAAAAATACGGCGTGATCGCCAGCGCCAGCTTGTGGCTCGCGTGCTCGCAGCCCGCCTTCTCGTCCGGCGTGAGCGTCATCAACCGCTCCAACTGCTCCGTCGTCGTGATCCGGTTCTTGAGCTGCCACGTCCAGTCGCGCCAGTCGCTCTCGGGGATGTGTTGCCAGAGGCCCTGGCCTTCGAACCAGGCGGCGCGGTCTTCGGTGTAAGCCATTGCGTTGAGCGCGGAGTAAGTCCGCGCGCGCCGCCCCTGTCAAACGGCCCGCCGGGAAAGACCGCCGCCCCACCGGCACAGCACCCGCGCCCCCGCCCCCGCACACGGCCCGTTTTTCGCCGGCCGCCACCCCGTTTCCCGCCCCGCCGCACCCCCGCCGCCCGGCCGCAAGTTTTCCGTGAAAGACCTTGGCACGCGCCGCGCCGCGCCTTTTCGTTCGGCTTTAATGTCCACGTCCAAGCCCGCAGTCCTCGCCCTCGAAGATGGTTCGATTTTCCGCGGCCGCGCCTTCGGGGCCGACGCCACCGTCTCCGGCGAATGCGTCTTCAACACGTCGATGACCGGTTACCAGGAGATCCTCACCGATCCTTCCTACTTCGGCCAGATCGTGACCATGACCGCCGTCCAGATCGGCAACTACGGCGTCAACGACGAGGACACCGAGGCCTCCGTGCCGAAAGCCACCGGCTTCGTCGTCCGCGAACTCTCCCCGATCGTCAGCAACTGGCGCAGCCGCTCCTCGCTCCACGACTACCTCGCCAAATACGGCATTCCCGGCATCAGCGAAGTCGATACCCGCGCCCTCACGAAAAAACTCCGCGTCGACGGCGCCATGAAGTGCTGCCTCAGCACGCTGCCGATCTCCGACGCCGACGCCGTCGCCCGCGCCCGCGGCTGGCAGGATATGGCCGGTGCCGACTACGTGAAAGACGTCTCCTGCAAGGAGCCTTTCCTCTGGCGCCTCGACGACCCCGCCAACCACAACACGCCCTACCTGCCGGTCGGCACGACCATGAACGCGCCCGGCATCCCCGCGAAAAAGTTCCGCGTCGCCGCCTTCGACTACGGCGCCAAATACAGCATCTACCGCAAGCTCGTGAACCACGGCTTCGAGGTCCAGGTCTTCCCCGCCACCGCCACCGGCGAACAGATCCGCGAACACCAACCCGACGCCGTCTTCCTCTCCAACGGCCCCGGCGACCCCTCCGCCCTCCCGTATATCCACAAGACGGTGACGAACCTGCTGCCCGATTTCCCGATCTTCGGCATCTGCCTCGGCCACCAGATGCTCACCCACGCCCTCGGCGGCTCCACCTTCAAGCTCAAGTTCGGCCACCGCGGCGGTAACCAGCCCGTGAAGAACCTCGAGACCGGCAAGGTCTCCATCACCGCGCAGAACCACGGCTTCGCCACCGACCCCAAGTCCCTCGAGAAAACCGGCGCCAAGGTCACCGAGATCAACCTCAACGACCAGACCGTCGAGGGCCTCCGTCACACCCAACTTCCCGTCTTCAGCGTCCAGTATCACCCGGAAGCCGCCCCCGGCCCCAACGACGCGGACCCGCTCTTCGCCGACTTCTACCGGATGGTCGAAGCGCGCAAAGCCGGGAAAATCTGACCGCCCGCCGGGCCTCCCCCGCGGTTCTCCGGTTCGGGTGGCGGCGCGCGTCCCGGCCCGCCGGTCCGTGACATCCGCCCACCGCCCGGCCGCCCGGAACAACCGCTGCTCCCGATCGCCGCGCGCCGCCGTTTCCGGCGCCCCGCCGCCCGGGTGTCACCGGCCGCACGCCGGCCGCCCCGCCGCCTTTCTGTTCGTGACGTTCGTGTATTTCGTGGTGCCCCGCGTCCGCCCCGGCCAGCCTCCGCCCGCCTCCCCCGCGCATGCTCACCGCCTTGCCCGTCCTGCTTCTCGGCGCCGCCCTGTGCGTGCCCGGGCTCGGTTGGCCCCTCGCGGCCCGACTCGCCCTTGAGCCCGCGGAAAAACTCCTCGCCGCCGTCGTCCTCTCGCTCGGCGGCATTTTTCTGACGGCCTGGACGGTCTACACCGCCGCGTTGCCCTGGGCCGCGCTCTGGCTGCTGCCCGCCGCCGCCGCGCTCGGCCTGCTTCTTTGCCGCCGCTCGGTCGCCGCCGCGCTCCGCACCGCGGCCGTGCGCGAGTTGCTCGCCGCCCAAGCCATCGTCACCGCGTGGAGCGTCCTTTGCCTCGCGTTGGTCGCGACCTACTCCGGCGGCGGCTGGACCGCCGACTGGTTCGAGCACTGGGAGCGCGCCCGCTTCTTCGTCGAACGCCGCCCGCTCGACACGGTCTTCATCGACCACGCCGCCCTCACCGCCCGCCCGCCGCTCGCCAACGTCCTCGTCGCCGCCGCCCTCGCCCTCTCCCGGGTCGATTTCGCGCACTACCAGCTCTTTTCCACGCTGCTCGCCGGCCTCGCGTTTCTCCCCGCCGCCGTCCTCGCCCAACACTGGGCCGGCCCGCGCACCGTCCGCCTGCTCGCCGTCCTTTTCCTCGTCAGCCCGCTCTTCGTCCAAAACGCCACCTTCGCCTGGACCAAGCTCCCCGCCGCCGGCTTCGTCCTCGCGGCCCTCGTGTTTCTCCTGCGCGCCGCCGCCGCCGACCGTCCGCTCGTCCCTTCGCTGCTCTTCGCCGCCGCCCTCGCCGCCGGCCTCCTCGCCCACTACTCCGCCGGGCCCGCCGCCGTCGTGTTTGCCGCCGCCTGGCTCGTCGTCTCGTGGCGCCGCCGCCGCGAGCGCGCGTGGCTCGCCGCCACCGCCGCCGGCGCCGCGCTCGGCGTCGTGCTCCTCGCCGTCTGGTTCGGCTGGGCCGTCGCCGTCTACGGCCCGCGCGC